>CAZUJI010000090.1:0-6042 GCA_964620235.1 uncultured Eubacteriales bacterium | reverse complement strand
CAATCGGAGAACTATATGCAAAAGAAAATGGGTTTGAACTTGAAAAATACCCTGCCGATTGGAAAAGTCACGGCAGAAGCGCGGGGCCAAGACGAAACAAACAAATGGCAGAGGTCAGCGATTACGTAATTTGTTTTTGGGACGAGGAAAGCAAGGGTACAAAATCGATGATAGACTACGCCAAAAAATGCAATAAAACCGTTATGATCAAAAGGATATGCAAAACTAAGACGGATATAATATAAAAAATGACCCGTTACAAGAAAACGACCTCTCGGTAACCGAGGGGTCGTTTTACTATTTGCTTTGCTCTAACAGGGCCTCGGCCTTTTCTACCAAGGCTTCAATGGTGCCGCGGCTGTCGGCGTAGGCGCGCTCAACGTCGGCGGATTTTAGGTTCTTTTTTGCCAGATTGGCCAGCTTGGCGCTGTTTAGGCTAATGTAAGAATCGGCCAGCATAACGCTGATTTCAGAGGTGCCCTTTAGGCCGTATTCGTCGGCTTGGTGCTGGGCGCAAACCAAACGCAATAATTTATAGGCAAATACCGAGGATATATTTTGCACGTACTCGCCTACCCGCTTGTGGCCCAACGCCTCGGTAAAACGAAAAACCGACGTTGCGGCGGCTTCGCTCTCTTTATGGCTTTGCTCACGGCCCAATAAATAATCACAGCTTACAGCATAATAATTGGCCGCCCGCAATAAAAAGTCTAACCCGCACTCGCGAATACCCCGCTCGTAATGCGAAAGCAAGGCCTGCGATATGCCTAAATCGGCCGCTGCCTGCTTTTGTGATAACCCACGCTTGCGGCGCAGCTCGGCCAAGCGCTTTGAAAATTTACTATCCATCTCTATCCCTCTTTATGGCAAGTTGCGGCCGTCTACTGCCAAAGCAGTAAACGGCCGAACATTTACGCTTATTTTATGTATACACAGTATACTCCTTTTTAAAGGATTTGTATATAGCCAAAATATACAAAATGTAATATGATTTTTTGGAGGAAAATCTTTCTAATTTTTGTAAACTCTTGTGTTTTCGCCGTTTTTCTTTTTTCTTTTGCACTACATTTTGTGTTCGGCTTGCGATTTCTCCCCTATAAATATACTATTTGTAGTATTTTTGACAATTTTTATGTAATTTACGGGTTTACATTTACCAAATTCGGGAGTATAATGAAAAAATGAGAAAAAACTAAAAAAGAGGTGCGTTACGTTGGAAAATCAAGCGAAGCCTACACGCCACTTAGATTACAAATGGGTCATTATTGCCCTTTGTTTTTTAATGGTATCGGTTTGTTTAGGATTTTGCAGCTCACCCAAAAGTCTATACCTTTCGGCCATTACCGAGGCATTGGGCATTAAGCGGAGTGCCTTCTCTATCGGCGACAGCTGCCGTTTTATCTCTACCGCCGTTATCAATTTGTTTTTTGGCAAGCTGGTACATAAATTCGGCACCAAAAAGCTGATTGCCGCCGGTTTTGCAGCGCTGATAGGCTCCTGCGTTTTATACGCGTTGTCTACCCACATCATTGGTTTTTACCTTGGCGGGTGCCTTTTGGGGTTAGGCCTTTCGTGGACCACCACCACCATGGTTGGCGCCATAGTGGGCAAATGGTGTAAAGAGGGTAAGGGCACCATTATGGGCTTTATTTTAGCCTCGAACGGCTTAGGTGGCGCCTTAGCGGTACAAATCCTCTCACCTATTATTTATCAAGAGGGCAACGCCTTTGGCTACCGTAGCGCCTATTTTTTGGTGGCCGGCATTTTGTTGGCGGTTTGCATTATTGTAATGATTTTTTACCGTGAGAGCCCCAAAGGCCAACCCGCCGAAGAGCAAGCCCCCCAAAAGGCCAGGAAAAAGGCCCGTGGGCAAAGCTGGTCGGGCATTGCGTTTGACACCGCCAAGCGGCAGCCCTACTTTTATTTGGCTTTAATTTGCATCTTTTTAACGGGGTTAATTTTACAATCGGTTAACGGTATCTCGGCCGTCCATATGAAGGATGCGGGGTTAGACCCTGCCTGGGTGGCAACTATGCTAAGCGTGCACTCGTTGGCCTTGGCTGGCTTTAAGTTTTTAGCCGGCTTTATGTACGACAAGCTTGGCCTACGGGTAACCGCCACCATTTGCGATGCTACTGCGGTGCTGGTAATGGTGTGTCTGGCTCTGGTAAGCAACTCGCCCACCGGTATGATTATGGCGGGCATTTACGCGATATTTTCGGGTCTGGCCTTGCCGCTTGAAACCATTATGCTCCCCATTTTTGCGGGCGACCTGTTTGGCGACCACTCCTACTACCAGATTATGGGGATTTTCGTTTCGGTAAACACGGCAGGCTATGCGGTGGGCGCCCCCCTGGCCAACTGGTGCTTTGACCAATTTGGCAGCTACAAGCCTATGCTGTTGGCCTCGGCCGTGGCAATGGTTGCGGTAACGGTTGTATTTCAATTTGTAATTACCGCCGCCAACCGTCGCCGCAAAGCAGTAACAGAGCAAGGCGAACCCGCGGCTGCGTAGTACAGCCTTCTCTCCCTCATCAGAGGGAGCCAAGTTACCTTTTTCTTTGTTGCGTTCTTACAAAAAACAAAATATCTTCATTAAAAAAGTACGAGAAATGATTACCATTCCTCGTACTTTTCTGTTTTTTATGCTTTATAGCTGCAATCCGTCAGGTCGTTCAGGTCTAACAGATACACGCGGCGGTTGCCCTCGTGGTTACTGTCAAAGGATACGTACCGTCCGGTACGGTCGTAGCGGGCGTGCAGGTCACAGCGGTACTCGTTGGCCTCGCCCTGCCAGCGGTAGGAGTAATACTCGCCCAATATGGTGTCTTTATTGGTGGCCACCTCAATAAAATGCAGCACGCGGTAGCTGTACTCGCGGTTGGGGTAGCCGTCACCCATAATAAAGGCTTGATTGGGACTGTACAGACAGTGAATATCCTTCATCGGCTTTTGGGGGTTGGGCTCGGGGAGCTCGACACCCTTGCCGGTGTTTACGTCAAACAGCCACAGCGCCAAACGGCGGTCGTTGTCTATAGTATAACGGCTGACAATCACCAGCTCGTCGTTGTTCTTCCAATGGTAGTGAGAGTGGCAGCCCCACTCGGCCAGCTGCACCATATTGCCCTCAAAATCGCTTACAATGGCGGCGGTGGCCCACTTACTGCCGTCGGCCGGTTGATTGCGAAAGAGCATTACAAACTTATTCCCTGCGGGATTTAGGGTGATGTGGTTGACCAGCAGTTTTTCCTCCGTGTAGGGCAGTTCAGGGAAAGCTTTAGCAATCTGCTTGGTGGTAAGCACCATTTTACAAGCACCGGTGGCCACATCCATCACCCAAACGCCGTCTTCCTCGGGGGCGTTTATGTGAAAATACGGGTCGGGGATACCGGCATAGCCGTAGCCGGGGCGAAAATCAAAAATACGGGAGAAATTGACGCACACCGCCGTTTTGCCGTCTGCCGACAGACTGGCAACGGCCATAGGCAAAATGCGCTCCTGCCCCGTTTTTACATTTAAAACGCAGGCGCGGAAGGCGCCGTCACGGCGAAGGTTAAAAATAATATGGTCGTCATCACCGCACCATTGGAGCATCGCCCCCTGCTGGAAGTTCCAGGCGTTGGTTTCGGCATATTTGATGAATTCTCCGGTCTGCAGGTCAAGTACGCCCAGCTCGCAAATGTCCTCGGGGCCGGGGATACGGTCCTCAAAGGGGGCCTTGTGGCACAGATGGTAGCGGCCGGTGGAGTCAAAGGGCTGCAGGTCGTAATATCCGAAAAAATAATGCCCGTCGGTGGGCGAAATGGCTTTTGCCTTAACACCCGCATTTTCAAAACAGGGTTGCATACGTAATCCTCCCTAAATTTTTATTGCTTTGCTTCTTTGGTGCCGAGCAGGTGCCGCAGCAGCTTTACCGCAAAGGCGGCGTGCTCTACCATAAAATCCTCGCCAAAGGCTTTAAGATTAAGCTCCATATTGTAAGCACCACGGTAACCCACCTGATCTAAGGCGGCAAAAACCTCTGCCCAATCTATGGCGCCGGTCATAGGCATTTTGTGCTGGTCGGTTTGACCGTCGTTATCATTCAGATGCAGCAGGGTGATACGCCCGCCCAAGCGACGAATAACCTCTGCCACGGCGGGATTGCCAAAACGTACGGCGCCGTTAGAGTGGCCCGTATCCATACAAACCGTAAAATAATCCTTATATTCGGTGGCCTCTATACGCTTGCAAAGGCCAAGGAATTCATCTATATTCCCAAAAAATTCGCAGCAGCCGCAAAGGGAGGAGTCACCAAAGGTTTCTGCCGCGATTTTTACGCCGTACTGCTTTGCAAAGGGTAAAATTTGCATATAAAGCGAGTGGTTTAGGTCGCGCACGTATTGCGGGTCGGCATCTACCCCAACCCGCCCCGTGGACACGCTATGCACCACGCAGGCAGGCGCGCCCAAAGCGGCAGTAGCCAAGCAATCCAAACGGCATTTTTCTACCGTAATGCGGTCGGCCTCGGCATCCCCAATAAAGGAACGCAAACGACCGTGGGTTTGGGAAACGCTCAGCCCCAATTGTTGGGCGTAGTCCCCTAAATCCTTATAATAAGCGGCAACGGCTTCGTCCCCCTTGGCATAAATAGAGCCTTTGGTATAGGGCTCTGCCTTCAACGAAAAATCAACGGCATCTGCCCCACATTCGCGTGCCAGCTCCAACGCTCGGCGGTCGCCGTATTTACGCTGCAATGCGCCAATAGAAATACCAATCAACGACATAAGCTTACTCCTTTTTTTGGCCATACAATTGTCAAATATATTATAAGGGATTCGAAAATAGGTGTCAATACGGATTTGGGGATTATAAAATTAAATTGGTCGGGGCCCCTCCCCTATTAACACGTAGTTTAATATACCTTTTTTATTTTGACAGGCTTTCCACACTTACGAGCACAGTCAATCATTGACTTTGTTCCCTTGCTACTCCCATCCCAAAAGCAAATCACATAGTCACAGACCTCTGCCATTTGCTTGTTTCGTCTTGGTCCTGCGCTTGTGCCATAGGTTTTCCAATCAGCAGGGTATTTTTCAACCTTGAATCCGTTTTCTTCTGCATATCGTTCCCCGATCGCTTCCGCGCCACTTGCACAGCCCGAAATGATAATAATTTTGTTTTTCTTTCGGATATTAGACAAGCAAAAATCGATATATGGTTTTACCTCGTCATAATTATTATAATCTCTGCACCCTGCAATCACAACTCTTTTAATCATTCATATCCGCCCTCTCCAATATAGACTATTAGATTATATAATGCATTAGTCTATATGTAAAGAGAAAAAATAAGATACTATCTAATTAAAAAAGAAGGTATGAGGAAGTATCTTATGATTAAATTAAAAGTATTAGAATTGTTAAAACAAAAAGGGCACACAAAATATTGGTTATATAAACAGTTGGGTATGAGTTACCAAAATTTCAGCAAGATGGTAAACAACCAAACCCAATCCATTCGTTATGAAAACATTGAAACCATTTGCTTATTGCTTGAATGCACACCGAATGATCTTTTTGAGATCACGGAAGAATAAATACGGAACTGCCGTGGGGGCGACTAATGGTCGCCCCCACGCAGGTTTGCGTTTTGGCTGGGTATATGTTACAATGCTTTTGGTGATAAATATGGGGCTACCCAAGCGCAAATCCGCAAGGTTAAAAGGCTATGATTACAGCACCGACGGCGCGTATTTCATTACGATATGTACCAAAGATAAGCAAAAGATTTTATGCGATATTGTAGGGGAGGGTCTCTGCGCCCTCCCGTCAGTAAAATTAACGCCAATCGGCGAAATCATAAAGCAGGCCATTGAATATATGGATAATAACTACAATGGCATTTCGGTTAACAAATACGCTATTATGCCAAATCACGTCCATTTGATCATTACTTACCAAACGGGAGGGCACGGAGGCCCTCCCCTACAAGTATACGATATCATTGGCAGATTCAAATCATTTACCGACAACAAATATGATGGCGCTCTTTGGCAACGCT
>CAZUJI010000089.1:4509-6048 GCA_964620235.1 uncultured Eubacteriales bacterium | reverse complement strand
AAATAAAACCGGAATCACAGTCGGCGTAGCTGCCGATACTCTCCCACAGCGTGGGGGTGCTCCAGGTGGCACCACCGTCGGTGCTGTAGGTTTGCTTACGGGTATTATCGGTGGAACGGCTGTTGATAACCAACACGCCCCCTGCCAGTTCGGCAATTCTGCCCTCGTTCATATTATAACCAATATCAATAAACTCGCTGTTTATCCAGGTTAAACCGCCGTCGTCGCTGTAAATCACCGACAAACCATATTGCTTATTGCTGCTGCTTAAAGCGTGGCGATGCCAAACCTCAACCACCAAACGACCCTTGTGTTGGCCATTTTTGATTTGAATACCGTGGCCGGGACCGGGCAGGTGGAACTCCCGTGCATAGGGATCGTTGGCAAACAGGCTCGTCATCTCGGTGGGTGTAGACCAGGTTTTGCCGTCATCCACGCTTGTACGATAATACAGTTTGCTGGATGCATTACCGAAATTTTCGGAATAGAAAAGGAAAATTTTTCCGGTCGTATAATCCACCACGGGCGTGGGATTGGAGAAAAAGTGGCCGTAAATGCCTTTGCCACAGTCATTCTCATTTTCAGAGCAAGGGTCGGTGGCATAATCGGCTACCACAATGGTGTTACCCCAAGTCTTGCCTCCATCTTCACTTCTTTTCAAAACAACCTTACACGGGTTATTGGCATCTCCACTGGCTACACGTGCCTCGCAAGTGGCTAAAATGGTACCTGCTTTGGTAATGATTGTACCAAATTGGTGGTAGGTTGTAACGTCTGTATGTTCACCATACTTCCAAATCTCTGAGGTATAATATACGGCATTTTCAACCCCAACGGTTACGTTAGCAGTAGCAATTAATTGCTGGGGATTGGCTGTTTCGTCTAATAAAATTGTGCCGTAGATTACTTGAGTAGCACTTTTTTGAGGGTCGTATTTCGAAGTATCCCACTCTACGTTGTATTGCCCCATTGCGCCGTTTGTACCTAATACGCTTACAAACGCAGGCAACCCTAAATCTTCTGCAGCCGTATTATAGTCCACGTCGAGGTTTATCGGCTCCACAGATTGCGCAACAAAGGGCTCTAAGCTGTTGTAAGACACGTTAATATTGCGCAAAAAGACATAATCTGTTCCGCGTTTAGAGAAGGAAATCGGTCCAAAGTCTGCAATAGAATCATAAGCATTAGAAGCGTTCCAGCTGTCGGGCTCTTCACCGCTTGCAAGCCAGTATTTGCATTTATATTCGTTACCATCTAAAACCAGTTTAACCGTAAACCAGGTACCGGTTAACATGTCGGAATATTGCTGCGACATTGCGGTATCTTGTGCATCATTGTTGCCATTATACCCCATTCTTATACCGCTTCCTGTAGTGTGCAACACAAAATTACAATAGGGTGAATCGACATATCGGCCCGAATCTAAAGATAAGGGATTATATCTGCCGCAAAAGAAAAACATCTCGCTGGAGGCGGTTGAATTAAATTTAATATCAAACTGTAAAGAATAATCACCTTTAAAGGACGAAGAACCGCCAT
>CAZUJI010000089.1:418-4499 GCA_964620235.1 uncultured Eubacteriales bacterium | reverse complement strand
AGCATCGCTACCGCCGCCACCCAGGCGAATGACCTTGCCGGTTTGCTCTAAAAATACACCCTGTTGATTGTGAATCCAATTTTCCTGATCGGGGTCAATGGTGACCGTGTGGGCATAATCAGAGCCCTCCTCGGGGGTAGTATCTTCAGGTGAGTCAACGTCAGGTTGGTCTGTGGTCGTAGTAATCAATACATTTTTCAGCATAACCGAGCCTGTATCGCGTTTTGCAAAGCCAACAAAGCCCTCTGCCGCATCGGTGTCGCCGGTGGCTAAGGTGCAATTGTATGCTGCAGGCTCATCCTCATCAGCCAGCCAATATTTTGCCTTATATTCTGTGTCGGTAATTTCAACTTTAACCTTATACCAATAGCCTGTTTTTTTATCATCGTATGAATTAGACATTGCTTTGTCGCCGGTAGATTGACGCGCACTGCCACCCTCGGCATTGGTGTAAATTAACCGCTGACCTGAGTTGGAGGCGTGCAAAACGAAATTGGAAGTGATACTGGAAGGAAACGTATTACCGACTTCTCCGGCCGATGCACCACGGGGAGTTAAAAAGAACATTTGGGCAGATTCGGTAGCGGTAAACTGCACCTCAAAGGTTAAAACCGCGTTGCCATTATATTTTTGCTTGGTATATATTTTATTGTATTGCTTTACAGTGCCGTCGGCTGCTTGGCCAACCAATTCATAATAGGTTTGACCGTCTGCATCGGTTTTTTGGGTAACAATACTGCCTAAAGAAGATGCACCCATAAAATCAAATACCGAGGAATCGTCCAAATCCAAATAGGGCGTATCAGCTACCGTAGAGTCCACCGATACAGAAGTTAAATCGTCCGAAGTGGCGCCTACGCTAAGGCAACCAATAAACGAGGCTGTAACCGTAACCATACACAGAAGAATAATGAGCGCTTGTTTTGTAAATTTCGTCATACGCATTCCCCTCTTTATATTATTAACTCCATATTTAATTATAATAATTATAAATAACAAAAACAATGGACTACATTGCTTTCTTACGTAATTTGCAATATTTTTTTGCATAATTAAGTGAAAAAAAAACCACCGATAGCGCTAGCGCATATCGGTGGTTTTAGATACATTTTTGCCAAAAGATTCGCTTCCTGAGAAAAACTCCATAGCGATATACGGCTAAAACGTATTGTTCTTTTTTACCCGAATATATTACTTATTTAAAGCAATAATGTTTGCAACAATAGCCAATACAAAGAAAGCAATCGCAATGTATTTGGTAAAACGGCCTAAGAATGCATCAAAGGTTCTTGCCTTGTTTTTAGAAAGAAAAGTGTCTGCACCGCCGGAAATGGCGCCGTTGATACCGGCGCGACGACCCTCTTGCAGTAAAACAATAGCAATGATAACCAAAGATACAAGCAGCATTACAATGCCAACAATAATCTCTAAAGCTGTCACGTCAACTACCTCCAAAAATCTACTAAAAAATATAATAACATACTCCTACTAAAAAAGCAATAGTTTTTTACGCAGGGTGTACAGCATTGGCTGCATCGGCGTGTGCAGCATCTACCTTATACTTCTCGTTTGCACGTTTTTCAAAGAATTTCTCGGCAACCTGACCGAATTGTGCGTAAGAAAGAACGTCTTCCTCCTGTTCGATCCATTTGGCACACTCAGCCTTTAATTTATCCAGCTCAGGCTCTAATAAGTCGGCCGGACGGCAGGTAATCGGCTCTTCGTCGCCGATAATCTTCTTGCGGAAATCTTCGTCAATGGGAACAGGTGTAGAACCGTACTCACCCTTTACGATACCCTTAAATTCTTTGGTAACCATTTTATAACGCTCGCCGCCAATGATGTTGAACACGGCTTGCGTACCAACAATCTGCGAAGAGGGTGTTACCAGCGGAGGATACCCGCAATCGGCGCGAACCTTGGGAACTTCAGCCAATACCTCGGGCAGCTTGTCGGCCTTGCCGGCATCTTTTAACTGAGAAACCAAGTTTGAAAGCATACCACCGGGTACCTGATAAATTAAAGCCTTTGCATCAACGCCCAGCATTTTGGGGTTAAGCAAGCCCTCTTTAATGTATTTTTCGCGCAGGGTGGTAACGTACTTTGCAATTTCGTCCAAAGCCTCTAAGTTTAAACCTGTGTCGTACTCGGTGCCCTGTAAAGCGGCAACCATAGACTCGGTAGCCGGATGTGAGGTACCCAGAGCCAAGGGCGACATAGCGGTATCTACAATGTCGGCGCCGGCTTCAATGGCTTTCATCAAAACCATAGAGCCTAAGCCCGAGGTGTAGTGGCTGTGTACTTGCACAGGGATTTTAACCGTTTCTTTTAAAGACTTAACCAGCTCGTAGGTGCCGTAAGGTGTAAGCAGACCGGCCATATCTTTAACGCAAATGGAGTCTGCGCCCTCGTTCTCTAATACCTTGGCGTATTTGGTGTAATACTCGGTGTCAAACACCGGGCCGGTGGTGTAAGAAATAGCCGCTTGCAGGTGGGCCTTTTCTTTTTTAGCGGCGGCCATAGCGGTTTTTAAGTTGCGAATGTCATTCAAGGCGTCAAAGATACGTAAAATATCAATACCGTTGGCAACCGACTTTTGCACAAAATATTCTACCACGTCGTCTGCATAGTGGCGGTAACCCAGCATATTTTGGCCGCGGAATAACATTTGCAATTTGGTTTTAGGGCATTTTTTGCGGATGGTGCGGAGTCTTGCCCACGGGTCTTCATTCAAAAAGCGTAAGCAAGAATCAAAGGTGGCGCCGCCCCAACACTCTAACGAGGCAAAGCCAATATTATCCAACATCTCCAACATAGGGAGCATATCTTCTGTGGTCATTCTGGTGGCGATCAAGGATTGATGCGCATCACGCAAGACCGTTTCTGTAATGCCAATACGTGCCATAATTAACCCCTTCTCTGTTTATTACAGTAATGTGATAAGAGGTGTACCGGAATCGATAGAATCCCCTTGTGATACCAAAACGTTGCCAACGGTGCCATCGCGCTCGGCGCAAATGTCATTTTCCATCTTCATAGCTTCGAACACCAATAATACTTGGCCTTTGGTAACTGCCTGACCGGCGCTTACGTTGATTTTTAATACGGTACCGGGCATGGGAGATACAATCTCTTCGCCGCCGGCAACCGCGGGAGCGGCGGCCGGAGCCGATGGAGCAGGGGCAGGAGCAGGAGCGGCAGCGGGTGCCGGTGCAGCTGCTACCGGAGCGGGGGCTGCAGCAACAGGAGCAGCAGAAACGCCTGCGCCAACTTCTTCAACCAAAACATCGTATGCTTTACCGTTTACAGTAATTTTTAATTGTTTCATTTTCTATACTCTCCTTTTATGGATTAAAGCGGAATATTGGAATGCTTTTTATTCATAGTAGAAACTCGCTTAGATGCCAGTAGCTCTAATGCGTTGCAAACACGCTGTGCGGTTTCGGCCGGGTCAATAATATCATCAATATAACCCTTGGCGGCGGCAACAAAGGGCGAGCCCTCGTTTGCGGCATACTCTGTCTCTAAGGCTTTGCGGTTGGTACCGTCTAATTTATCCTTGTGCAAGAATTGCACGGCAGTAACCGGGTCTAAGGCCGAAATTACGGCATCGGACCAAGCAAAAACCATATCTGCATTGGCACCACGGCCGGCAAACACGGTGTAAGCCAAGCCGTAAGCCTTACCGGTAATTACGGTAATCTTCGCAGTGGTTGCCTCGGCATAGGCGTGAGCCAACATAGAAACGGTGCGAACGTCGCCTGCGATTTCTGCGGTGTCATCACCCATAAAGCCTGCACAATCCAGCAAAGTAACCAGAGGAATGGAGAAAGCATCGCACAAGCGAACAAAACGGGCAATTTTTGCAACGGCGTTTTTGTTCAGGCGAGCATCATCTGCACCGTTGGTAGAAACAACGCCCACGGGAATCCCGTTTACTCTTGCAAAACCTACCTTTGCCTCTGTGCCGAAATCCTTTGAGAATTCTAAAAAGCTGTCTGCATCGGCAACACCGGCCAAAGCATCTGCCTGGGGTGCAACCGGCTGTGCCAGCTGTAGAGTGCCTAAATTATTGGCCGGC
>CAZUJI010000089.1:0-408 GCA_964620235.1 uncultured Eubacteriales bacterium | reverse complement strand
CATATAAGACAATGCTGCAACTGCACTTTCGACAGCGGCAACCTCACCCTCTGCAACAATAGCGCAGGTACCGTTAGCCAAGGCTTGTTGCGCAGTACCGGTAGCAGAACCGGTAATTGCAGCGCCGTGTAAGCAAAGCTCGGTGTCTTTTTCCATAATTACAAGGTCGGCCAAGCCGGCTAAAACCGCCGAAGAGCCAACGCAGGGGCCTAAAACCACAGAAACCTGCGGTACAACGCCCGAAATGCGGCCGGATGCTAAAATCAATTCGCCGTAAGCGGCTAAAGCATCTACACCCTCATCAATATGGGCGCCGTTGGAATCATAAATACCAACAACCGGCGCACCGTTTTGAGCCGCCAAATCAAAAACTCTTTTTATTTTTAACGATTGTGCACGCCCCATAGC
>CAZUJI010000088.1:4246-6118 GCA_964620235.1 uncultured Eubacteriales bacterium | reverse complement strand
CAACATTTTTTCGGATGATATGATTTTACAAGCCAATCGGCCGGTTTATGTTTTTGGTATCGGTGCCGGAACGGTTACGGTGGAAATTTCGGGTAAAGCTGCAACCGTCGTTTCGAACGAAGAGGAATGGTTGGTAGAACTTCCCGGTTTTGATTACGGCGGTCCTTACCAAATGACGGTTAACCTGAACGGAGACGTTAAAGAGCTTAAAAATATTTATTTTGGCGATGTTTATTTGTTGGCGGGCCAATCCAATAACCAGCTTAAACTTTGGGAAACGGTTACACCGGTAGATTATTACAAAGACAACGACGCCCTGCGTTTGTTTACCTTAGACCCGATAGAAGACCGAGGTAAACACGTTTTAACCGAGGATGGATGGAAGGCCATTAGAGACGGTAACCAAATAACTATGAACGGAGAGCATTACGAATCCAAAGACGGTTGGGTAAAAGCCAAAAAAGATGAAGTATGTTTTTGGCCGGCGATAGGGTATCTTTTAGGAGATGAACTTACAAAACATTCTGATAGAAAAATCGGCTTGATTGCTTGTTATCAGGGCGCTTCGGTTATTCAATCCTGGTTGCCGGAGCATTTTTTGGAGGATACCGAATATTTTGTGCCTATGGAGTTGCGCACTAACGACGCACAAAATCGCCTTTACCGTGCATGGAACGGTGACGGCAATTTGTACAACGCAATGATAAAGCCTATACTTCCTTTTTCTATGAAAGCGGTATTGTGGTATCAAGGCGAAGGCAATTCTTCCGGTGGCGACAGTAAAAAAGAAGTATACGCCGGTATTCTTAAAATGCTCATTGAAAAATGGCGTAATGATTTTAAGGATGAGAATTTAAATTTTATAGTTATACAAATTCACAATTTTTTGCCCTGGTTAAATAAACAGGACGGCGGATGGCGAGATATCCAAGCCGCGCAAGAAATGGCTGTAAAAATGGTTAAAAACGCATATTTAGTTAAAAGCGCAGATGTATGCGAAACCAACCATATTCATCCTCCGACAAAACTACCCCTTGCTTTGCGCGTAGCAGAGGTTGCAAAACGGTTTTAATCTATTATTGTACATTAAAAACGACCCCTTACTGCGGTAAGAGGTCGTTTCTTTGATTTCATTGAGTTTAGTTTTTCAGGCTCTGCAGCGGAGCAGGAATACGTCCGCCGCGGCCGATAAATTTGGCGGGCGAGGCGGTGTTTACCCGCATTACGGGGCCGCCACCCAATAATCCGCCAAAAGAGAGCTCATCGCCTACGGTTTTGCCAATGGCGGGAATCACGCGTACGGCGGTGGTTTTGCTGTTGACCATACCAATAGCTGCCTCGTCGGCAATAATGGCCGAAATTACCTCGGGGGTGGTGTCGCCGGGGATATTGATCATATCTAACCCAACCGAGCATACGGCGGTCATTGCCTCTAATTTTTCTAAGCATAGGGCGCCGCTGCGAGCCGCGTCAATCATACCGGCATCCTCGGTTACGGGGATAAATGCGCCCGAAAGGCCGCCCACGTAGGAGGTTGCCATTACGCCGCCTTTTTTAACCGCATCGTTCAGCAATGCCAAGGCAGCCGTAGTACCGTAGCCGCCGCAGGACTCTAACCCCATTTCTTCTAAAATGTGTGCCACCGAGTCGCCCACCGCAGGGGTAGGGGCCAAGGATAAATCTACAATACCAAAGGGCACACACAGCCGCGCCGATGCTTCTTTGGCTACCAACTGCCCCATACGGGTAATTTTAAAGGCGGTGCGCTTAATTAAATCGGCAATACCACCCAAATCCAAGCCGTTGGATTTTGCAATGGCTGCCCGCACAACACCGGGGCCCGAAACGCCAACATTAATAACACAATCGGGC
>CAZUJI010000088.1:0-4236 GCA_964620235.1 uncultured Eubacteriales bacterium | reverse complement strand
TCGGGCTCGCCTACGCCGTGGAACGCGCCTGCCATAAAGGGGTTATCCTCGGGAGCGTTGCAAAATACAACCAGTTTTGCTGCACCGATGCAATCACGGTCAGCGGTCAGCTCGGCCGTCTTTTTTACTACGCGGCCCATCATAGCCACCGCGTCCATATTTATGCCGGCCTTGGTAGAGCCTATGTTTACCGAAGAGCATACGTGGTCGGTAACGGCCAAGGCCTCGGGGATGCTGTCAATCAAAGCGTAGTCGCCCGCGGCAAAGCCCTTGTGTACCAATGCGGTGTAGCCACCAATAAAGTTTACTCCAACCTCGCGGGCTGCCCGCTCTAAGGCTTTGGCAAATTTTACAGGGTTATTGCCGCTGCAGGACGCCGCCAGCATAGAAATAGGGGTAACCGAGATTCGCTTGTTAATAATGGGTATGCCGTACTTCTTTTCAATATCCTGGCATACGGGCACCAAATTGCCGGCCATACGCACAATCTTGTCATACACCTTTTGGCAGGTGGTGTCAATATCGCCCGAGATGCAGTCTAAAAGCGAAATACCCATGGTAACCGTGCGGATATCCAGGTTTTCGTTTTCAATCATCTCAATGGTTTCTAAAATATCGTGGGTGTTGTACATAAATGCCTCCTGTTAAATGCGGTGCATAGAGTTAAAAATATCTTCGTGCATTACGTGCACCACCAGATGCATTTCTTCGCCGGTGGCCTTCAAAGCGTCAGAAAAAGCCCCGAAATCACCGTTCAGGCTGTCAATATCGCCCATCATAATCATACAAAACATATCCTGCAAAATGGTTTGCGATACCTCGGTAATGTTTACGTTAAAGCTTGCACAGGCAGCAGATACCTTTGCTAAAATACCCACTGTGTCTTTACCTACAACTGTTATAACTGCGCGCATAAAATACACCTCTTCTTAAAATTGCCTATATTTTAACATACAAAAAAATAAAAGTAAATAAAAAAGGTTTATTTTTGCTTTAAATTGTGGTATTATACTTTAAAAAGTCATCTTGGAGGGATTTTTTATGCATAAAGCTATATTAAAACTCTTAAACGAAAATGCCAGATACTCCGTGCGGGACCTTGCCGTTATGAGCGGCCTTACCGAAGAAGAGGTGCAAGCCCAAATTGCGCTGATGGAAGCAGAGGGCTTGATTTGCGGCTACAAAGCCATTATCGACTGGGAGAAGTTAGACCGCGCTTACGTTTCGGCCTTAATTGAGTTAAAGGTTATTCCGCAGCCCGATGCAGGCTTTGAAGAAATTGCCGGTAAAATTATGAAATATAACGAGGTAGAAAGTGTATATTTAATGTCCGGCACCTACGACCTTTGCGTTATTGTAAAGGGCAAAACCTTCCAGGACGTTTGTATGTTTGTGGCCAAACAACTGGCACCTATGAAAAATATTACCTCTACCGCCACCCACTTTGTTCTGCGCCGCTATAAAGAGATGGACGTTGAGCTTTGCAACACCGAGCGGGACGACAGGGGGACTATGTCGCTGTGATGGATTACGAGAAGATTTTAAACCCCACCGTTTTGTCCATTAAGCCGTCGGGTATCCGCCGTTTTTTTGACATTGCGGAGGAAATGGACGAGGTGATCTCCCTTGGCGTGGGTGAGCCCGACTTTTTAACCCCTTGGCATATTCGCCAGGCCGGTATCCGCTCGCTGGAAGAAGGGCATACGCGGTATACCTCTAATTGGGGCTTAAAGGCCCTGCGGGAGGAGATTGCCGGTTATCAAATGCGTGTAAACGGCTTAAGCTACAACGCGGCAGAGGAGGTTTTGGTTACCGTAGGCGGTAGCGAGGCGATTGATTTAGCCATTCGGGCAATGGTTGCCCCGGGCGACGAGGTTTTGATTCCGCAGCCCAGCTTTGTGTGCTACGAGCCCATTACGCAAATGGCCGGCGGCGTCCCGGTGATTATTCCCACCAAGGCTGAGAACGAATTTACCCTCACACCCGAGGAATTAAAAGAACATATTACCCCCAAAACCAAGCTGCTTGTTTTGCCGTTCCCCAATAACCCCACCGGCGCCATTATGACCAAACCCGCCTTAGAAAAGCTGGCCGAGGTATTGCGCGGCACCAATATTATGATTTTGGCCGACGAAATTTACTCCGAGCTCACCTACGGTGGCGGTAAGCATTGCTCTATTGCATCTATTCCCGGTATGCAAGAGCGTACGGTTTTAATCAACGGTTTTTCAAAAACCTATTCTATGACCGGTTGGCGTTTGGGTTACGCTTGCGGACCTGCACCCGTGCTTAAGCAAATGACCAAGGTGCACCAGTTTGCCATTATGAGTGCGCCCACCACCGCCCAGTATGCCGCTATTGAGGCGTTAAAGAACGGTGATGGCGATATTGCCCAAATGGCAGCTGACTACGACACCCGCCGTCGCTTGATTTTAGACGGCTTTCGCAGTATGGGCTTAGATTGCTTTGAGCCTAAGGGCGCATTCTATATTTTCCCATGCATTAAAAGCAGCGGTATGTCGTCTGAGGAGTTTTGCGAAAAACTGCTTTACGACCAGCACGTAGCCTTGGTGCCGGGTACCGCCTTTGGCGAAAGCGGCGAGGGCTTTGTTCGGGTATCTTACTGCTATTCGGTTAAACATATTAAAAACGCGTTAGAGCGTATTAAGACTTTTTTGGATAAGATTAAAGATGAACAAAAATAAAATCATTGCCAAAGCCTATGGCAAAATCAATTTAACCTTTTATATCACCGGCCGCAGAGAAGACGGCTACCATACCGTTAACAGCCTGATGCAGTCTATTGATTTGTGCGATATTTTGCATATCACCCTGCGAGAGACTGTCGGTGTTACCGTTACTGCCGACGACCCAACCCTCAGCGGGCCGGAGAATATTGCCTATAAAGCCGCCGAGCGCTTTTATGCGATGTCGGGTATTGCGGGGGGCGCAGATATTTATATTGAAAAGCATATCCCCGTAAAAGGCGGGTTAGGCGGCGGCAGCGCCGATGCTGCAGCGGTTTTGGGCGTGCTTAACGAGGCATACGGTTGTCCTATAGATAAGCAGGCACTGTTTGAATGCGCTTTGTCCTTGGGGGCAGACGTTCCGTTTTGCTTGCAGGGTGGCACGGTAGCGGTAAAGGGCATTGGCGAGGTGTAGGAGCCTATGCCGTATTTGGGGCAAAAAACCTTTTTGCTTACCTCTTGCGGGCAAAAGCAGTCCACGGCCGAGATGTACCGCAAGATTGACCAAAGCACAGCGCCCCAACCCCAAGATGTATTGAACTGCTTTGAACCCTTTTACGATTGTGCAAAGGTAAAGCATACTATGCGGCAGTTAGGGGCCAATGCAGCGTCGCTTTCGGGCAGCGGGCCTACCTTTTTTGGTATGTTCCCCTCCGAGGCGGAGGCAAGGCTTTGTATGCGCGCCTTTAAAGAAGACGGCCGCGACAGTATTCTTTGCCACAGCTGCGATAAAGGCTATTTTTGGGAATTTGAATAATTTTTACCACTCCTGTCCATATTGGGTATGACAGGAGTGATTTTTTTGCAACGTAAAATTTTAAAAGACGTTAAATTAGCGGTCGTTTTTGGCCTTTTGCTTACGGTTTTGCTGTCGGCGGTTCGGTTAGATGCCAACTGCGCGCAGGTGCGGGGCAGCTTGCTGCGACTGCACGTGTTGGCCAATTCGGATTCTAAGGTAGATCAGGCTTTAAAATTAAAGGTACGCGATAAATTATTGATTTATGCCGATGCATTGTTCACTGATTGTGCTACCGAGGAGCAAGCCATTACCGTAGCGGCTCAAAATCTGCAGGCCCTGCAGCAAGTGGCCGAGGACGAAATCCGCACGCAAGGTTATAACTATCCCGTAACGGTCACGGTGGGCAAGGCCTATTTTGACACCCGAGAATATCCAAGCTTTACACTTCCCGCAGGGGAGTATGATGCTCTGCGGGTGGTTATCGGCCAAGGCGCGGGCAAAAATTGGTGGTGTGTGTTGTTTCCGCCGGTGTGCTTGCCTGCGGCTGCCGCAGATATTTCGGAGGGCTTAAGTGCCGAAAATACCGCATTTGTACAAAATCCAACGGCACCAAAGTACAAAATTGCCTTTAAAACTGTAGAGATTTTTGAAGATTTCAAACAATTTTTAAAAAAATACGCAACTTCGTAAAAATTTTTCTTGCATTTTTGATTTTTATGTGATAATATCATTTTGTTAATGAGATTCGAG
>CAZUJI010000087.1:0-6123 GCA_964620235.1 uncultured Eubacteriales bacterium | reverse complement strand
CGCTCGCTTTGGGGGTTGACCAAAACCTCCTCGGGGGTGCCCCGGGCGGCAATGATGCCACCGTCCATAAAAATAACCTTGTCGGCCACCTCTTTGGCAAAATCAATCTCGTGGGTAACAATCACCATGGTTGTGTTTTGCTCGGCCAGTTGGCGAATGACCTTCAAAATTTCGCCGGTTAATTCCGGGTCTAAGGCGCTGGTGGGCTCGTCAAAGCACAGCACGTCGGGATTTAAGGCCAACGCGCGGGCGATGGCCACACGCTGCTGCTGGCCGCCCGAAAGCATACAAGGGTAAGCGTCCCGCTTTTCGGACAAGCCTACCCGCGCCAGCAGGGCCTCGCCGCGGCGGTTAATATCCTGCAGCACCTCTTTGGTGATTTTTTGCTTGGCGTTGCGCAGGTGCATTTCCATTACCAGGGTAATATTCCGCAGGGCGGTGTACTGGGGGAACAGGTTAAAGGACTGGAACACCAGCCCAAAATGCTTGCGATGCTGACGGATTTGGGCGTCGGACTGGCCTTTCACCTGGGCGCCGTCGTAGATTTGGTTGCCCGATACAAAAATCTGCCCCTCTTCGGCAAACTCCAAAAAGTTTAAGCAGCGCAAAAGGGTGGTTTTACCGCCGCCTGAGGAGCCGATAATGGCCAAAATCTCCCCCTGCTCCAGGGAAAAATCTACGCCCTTGAGCACTTGGGTCTTGCCAAAACGCTTTTTTAAGCCCTTGACCTCTAAAATTGCCATACCGCCACCTCCTATGCTTTAAAATAGCTCAATTTCTTCTCGATATAGCCAAACAGCAAGGTCAGGCCACCGCAGAAGATTAAATAAAATGCGCCCGAGTAGAACAGCGGCCAAATAATACCGTCTAACTTAATAAACCGTTGGGCCGCCCAAATAATTTCGTACGCGGTAATGGTACGGGCCAAGGACGTATCTTTTACCAGGGTAATAATCTCGTTGCTCATAGGCGGTAAAATGCGCTTAACCACCTGCAGCAATACCACCTTAAAAAAGATTTGCGACCTTGTAAGACCCAGCACCTGGCCGGCCTCGTACTGGCCCTTGGGGATGCTTTCGATGCCGCCGCGATAAATCTCGGAAAAATAGCAGGCATAGTTAATTACAAAGGCCAAAATAACCGAAACCATAGCCCCCATTGTATTGATCTGGCGCATCCATTCAATAAAAAAGTTGGTAAAGCCGGCATTTTCGGCCCAGGCGACAATTAAGCCCGGCCCGTTATAAAACACCACCAGCTGCAGCATAAGCGGTGTGCCGCGAATGACCCACACAAAGGTTTTTACCAGCCATTTTAAGGGGGCAAAGCGGCTCATAGAGCCAAAGGCAATGACCAACCCTAAGGGTAGCGCAAACAAAAGGGTCATACCAAATATTTCTAACGTAGATAAAAAGCCCTCGCACAAAGCAAGGGTAACCTCTATAAATTTCTCCATTGTTATCCTCTAAGCAAGCACGAGCAGAGGACCTCGAAAGGCCCTCTGCCGGGATTATGTATTTACTTTTTTGCAGAGCTTATTTTATTAAGGTCAGCTCGTACTTGTCGGCCAGAGCCTGCAAAGAACCGTCGGCCTTCATATCCTTCATAATGGCGTTCACCTTGGCAGTAACGTCGGAGCCCTTGCGGAATGCAATAGCGTACTCTTCTTCGGTTAAGGTTACGCCAAAGCCTAAGTCGGCATAGCTGGTGCCTTCGCCGGTCATAGCGTTGGCCATGGTAACGTCGATAACGCAAGCGTCAACCTTTAAGGACTCTACAGCCAGCAAGGCGTTGGCTTGGGTGTCGTACTCAACAACGGTCAGGCCTGCGTCCTCAGCGGCGCCCATACCGGCCGACTCACTCTCAACGCCAACCTTTAAGCCCTTTAAAGAAGCAGCGTCTTGGTATTGGGCCAATTTGTCCTTCTTCATAACTACAACCTGTGCGTTGTAAACGTAGGTGTCGGTGCAGTTGGCGTTGGCCTTGGCTTCGTCGGTCAAGGTCATACCGTTCCAAACACAGTCGAACTTTTTAGAGGGCAGATCGGTCCATTTGCTGTCCCAATCGATAACCTTAAATTCAATGTCTACGCCCAGCTCTTTACCAACAGCCTGAGCAAACTCGGTGTCAAAACCGGTCCATTCGCCGTTCTCTTCCCAGTTCATAGGCTCGTACTCGGTGATACCTACAACCATAACGCCTTTTTCTTTAATGTAATCCCAGTCGCTGGTTTGGGTAGCGGTGGTGGTGCAGGCGGTGCAGCCTACCAGCAGTAAAACTGCCATAACAAGTGCTAAAATTCTTTTCATCTTGATTTACCTCTTTTTCTTATGTTTTTAGCGTATTAGCACGCTAAAGTGTTATTATACTAACACGCTGTAATCGGTTTGTCAACCCTTTTTTGAAATATTTTTATTTTTTATATAAAAAAGCCGCCAAAATCTTGGCGGCATAGGTTTATTCTGTAATTTACTGCACAGGGCGAATATAATACTCGCTTGACACCTCTTGATAAAAAGCGGCGGTGGCGGTTTGCACGTAAGGCGTGAGCCATAAGCTGCCGATGCCAAAGGTAAACAGGCACAAAATGCCCCAGCCAATAAAGCTTAGCTGCAGGCAAAACAGCCGCGCGCGGTTGCCCTGCATCATCTCTTTGGAATGGCGCAGAGCGTCACCGGCCGAAAGCTGCGGGAACTCGGCTAAAATATAATCGGTCATAGCGTAGCTGTAGCTTGCCACGATGCCGGGAATAACAAACAGCAGGCTCCATAAAAAGATTTTTATGCTTTTTAACAGCCGCGTGCACACCGCAGTGGTCCACTGCCCAAAGCAAGAAAACAGCACGCCGCAATCAGGCTTTTGACCGCCAAGCAGGGTTAAGTTGAATTTGGCGTAGCCGACGGCAACCACGCTGCCCAACAAAAGGTACAGCGCCGCCGTGGCCAACACAGCCGTGCCCAGCAGGGGCAAAATACCGGCCACCACGCCCAAATCGGCAGAAGATACCGTTTGCCCTGCAAACTCCAATTGGGTAGAAAGCTCCCCATTTTCAAAAGTGAAATTCAGCTCGGGGCCACGGTCCTGTAAGGCGCCCAAAGCCGAGGCTAAAAAGCCGGCCAACACGGCCACGCCCCATTTGCCCCGCAGGGCGTCACGGGCAATTTTACGAAAATCCGATGAAAGCATTACGTATCCCCCTTTTTTGAATCAGTCTTCTAAACGCAGCACTGCGTCCTCTAACACCAAGTGATGGGTGCAAACCTCTAAGGCGCAGGGCTTGTGCGATATGAGCAGCACGGTTTTTTGCCCCATAGCCTGCAGATTTCGCAGCAGCGCCTGCTCGGTGGCCTCGTCTAAGGCTGAGGTGGCTTCGTCCAACAGCAACACGGGCGCATTGCACAGCAAAGCACGAGCAATGGCCAGCCGCTGCACCTGCCCCTCGGACAGGCCTACCCCCCGCTCGGACAGTTGGGTGTCTAACCCCTCAGGCAGCTCGTGTATCAAATCGTCAACCACGGCGATTTTTGCCGCCTGCAGAATTTCCTGCTCGGTGGCGTTAGGGTTATAAAAAGCGATATTTTCGCGTATAGAGCCCGAGAAAATCATATTCCCCTGAGGCACGTAGGCAAACATTTGCCGCACCGAGGCGTCAATAGGCACCGACTGCTCACCGCACGCAAAGCACAGCTCGCCCTCCTGCGGGTCAAACAAGCCCAGCAGCAGCTTAAACAGGGTGCTTTTGCCCACGCCAGAGGGGCCGGTAATGACCGTTAGGCTCCCCTTAGGCAGTTTAAAGGAGCCGCCCGCCAAAACGGGGGTTTCGTCGGTATAGGCAAAGGCCAAATTTTTAGCCGAGATGCTTTGCATACGGCTATATAAGTCGGCCACGTCCTCTACTGCGGCGGTAGGCTCGTCGTCGTAGGACTCCAGCGCCTGCAAACGCTCGGCCGAGGCCAGCATAGCGTAAAGCTGGGGCATAACCCCCGAAACGTTGTAAAAGGGCGCCCGAATTTGGGACACGATTTGCAGCATAGCCATCAGCGCGCCAAAGGTAAGGCTACCGGCCGAAATTTGTACCGCGCCCCACACCAAGGCCAAATAGTACCCGCCGGTAAACAAAAAGTAAATGGCGGTGGTTATGGCGTTGCTTAAATGGTTACGGCGGATTTTCAGCTTATAACTCTTTTTCATATACAGCCCCAACCGCTCTAACACCGGAGCTTTGGTGGCAAAGGATTTAATTACCATATTGTTTTCGGCGCATTCCTGCAAAAAGCCGCGCACCACGCCTATGCTTTGCTGCACCAATTTGTGCATTTTTTTGTAATGGGGCCCAAACACCCAACCGCACAGCGCCAAAAGCAGGCCAAAGCCGGCCACAATCAGGGTAAAGTAAGGGCTGATTACGGCCAGGGCCGCAATACCCACCGCAATTTTGGCCAAGGTAGAAACCGTGCCCGGCACCACGGCAACCACGCCGCTAACCACCACGTCTACGTCGGCGGTAAACAGATTCAACAGCTCCCCCGAGTGCATACGGTAGACCTGGCTATATTTTTTATTTAAATAGGTGTTGAGCAGGTGCTTTTTCAGAGCCATATCCATTTTAGCCGAGATTTGCACCCGCAAATGCCCGCACCAAAAGTGAATACCCGTAAGCATAAGCACCAGTACCGCCAAAGCGGCTACCGTGGGCCAAAGCGCCCCTGCCGCGCCGGTGGCAATGTCGATAATCTTGCTGGAAAACAAAGCCAAAACCACGTACCCCACTGCACTAATGCAATTCAGCACCGTAAGCAATAGGGTAGCGGGTATGAATTTCTTAGAATGGGTAAAGATCCAACGGGTAGCACTACTTTTTTCGTTTAAGTTTTCCATAGGTTGCTCCGTATACTTTAAAAATTACCTGCCGTAAGGGCAGTAAGAGCCGCCAAAGCCGCTCGTAGGCGCGGTACCTTGGCGAGGTAACCGACACCAGCCGACCCCCACGCTCAAAGGCTTTTACCACCGCTATAATGCGGCTCTTTTCCAGCCCGCGCTCAATTTCGGTCTGGGCATCGCCGGCCAAATCGTAGGTATCCTTATGTACCCGCACAATGCGGTGCAAAATATAGCGGCCGTCGGCGCGGCGGTATAGGGGCACGTCCCCTTTATTAAGAGCATAAGGGTCACACTTTGTGAGCACCACGCTGTTTTTCAGATGGTGCCACAAGGGCGACATACTGTTACCGGTAACCGTTAGGGTTACGTCGGCCCCCGTAGCAATCAGTTCCTCTATCATCGGGGACAACTCGTCCATTGCTACAAACTTTCTTTTTTTGTTCATACCAATAAATTTGCCTCTTTTAAAGTGGTTAAAAAGGCGTCTAAATCGGCAGAAGCGGTGGCTTCGTCGATATCGTACTCAGCCAGCATTGCCCGCAGCAGCGTTTCGCGGTCGCAGTCTTTTTGCAGCTGCTCCCACAAAAAGGCGCCGCTCTCGTTGAGCGAAATAATAGATTTAAAATCCACCAAGGGTGAGGTAAGCGGTACCACCACGTAGGTATCGGCAATCTGCCGTAAAAGATAACCCTCTGCAATTTTCATTTTCTTGCTCCTTTTACCCAAAGGGGTATATATTCATAATTATTATACCCCATAATGCTTTGCGTTGCAAGGGGTTTGCAAAAACTAAAACCTTGCCCGCAGCTTTTCTAAAGCCTTTTTTTCAATGCGGCTGACGTAAGAACGGGAAATACCCAACTTTTGCGCCACCTCCCGCTGGGTCAGCTCCTCGGCGCCGTTCAGGCCGTAGCGCAGGTCTATAATGCGCTTCTCCCGAGGGGTAAGGGTATTTTTTAAAATACGGCGCAGGTGCTCTAAGCGCAGCTTTAGGTCGATATCCTCGGCCACGTCGGCGGTGTCGGCAATTACGTCAAACAGGGTAATGGCATTACCGTCCTTGTCGGTGTCTATGGGGTCGCTGATGCGCACGTCCTGCGCGGTTTTTTTGGTGCTGCGAAAATACATTAAAATCTCATTTGCTATCCTCACCCAAATCGGTTTTAGTCTCTGAACGAAAATCCTCGGTAGCATCTTCGTCGTAATCTACGTCCGAAAACTCTATGAGTTCTTCGTCCTCAT
>CAZUJI010000086.1:0-6147 GCA_964620235.1 uncultured Eubacteriales bacterium | reverse complement strand
TCTTTTCGGGCAGGTTGGCTGCGGGGCGCTCTTTAAACTCTACCGGCTCCATCATCTGGCCCAGCATACCGTCGGCCAAAATCATAGCCGGCATACGGTATTTATCAGCCAAATCAAAAGCGTCGGCTACTAAATCCACCATTTCTTGCACGGTGGCGGGGGCCAGAACGATAACGTGGAAGTCACCGTGGCCTAAGGCCTTGGTGCAAAACCAATAGTCGGCCTGCGAGGGCTGAATGCCGCCCAAGCCGGGGCCGCCACGCTGCACGTTGATGATTAAGCAGGGCACGTCGGCGCCTGCCATATAAGAAATACCCTCGGCCTTTAAGGCTACGCCCGGCGAGGACGAGGAGGTCATAGCGCGAATACCGCAAGCGGCTGCGCCCTGCACCATATTCACAGCGGCAATTTCACTCTCTGCCTGCAGGTATGTACCGCCGATTTTGGGCATCTTTTTAGCCATATAAGCCGCAACCTCGGTTTGCGGGGTAATGGGATACCCGAAGAAGTGATGACAGCCTGCGCGGATGGCGGCCTCTGCCAACGCTTCGTTACCTTTCATTAAAACCTTTTCACTCATTGGATTACACCACCCTATTCTTTCTCAACTTTGATGGCAACGTCGGGACACATCGTCGCGCACATTGCACAGGAAATACAATTTTCTTCTGCTACAACCTCTGCCGGATGATAGCCCTTTGCGTTAAGCGTGGTTTTGCTCATCTGCAAGACCTGTTTAGGGCAGGCGTTTACGCACAGACCGCAACCCTTGCAGGTATCGGCCTTAATGGTGACCTTTTTCATTTTACGCACCTCCTGTTTTATTTGCGTTTGCTGAATACTTAAAGCCACGGCGGAACGACCAAAATGTCTAACGCCAGTGGATTTTGTAGGTTTATATCCAGTTTTTCGTCAAAACCGGTGGCAACAAGCGGCACACCGATGGCCTCGGCCACCTGTGTTGCGTAGGGCAAGGATGCCTCTACCACCGCCGGTGTTGTTAATGCACAAAGGTGGGTATTGTTAATTACCCCCGTACAGGTAAGCGCGCAGGCTACCTGAATTTCGGCCAAAATTTGCAAGGCGTCGGGCAGCTCGGCAATCTCAGGCCGACGCTGGTTGACCACGTAGAACATATCGTACCCAACCTGTGTAATAATGCTGCTAAAGCCCCGCAATGCAGTGGCACCCGCATCGTCGCCCCCTACGTCTACAATGACGTAATCATCAGCGCCGGTTAAAGCACCCTCAATTTTAGGTGAAATGGCGGGCACGTCTAAGGTGGTGCCGGCCAAGGGCGGGATAATCACCCGCACCCCCGCATCCTCCATAAGCTTTTTATACTCGGTAGAGCGGAAATAGGGGTTAACCAAATCCATATCAATTAGGCTAACCGATTCACCTTGGGCTTTGAGTTGCAACGCCAAATTGACCGAAACGGTGGTCTTACCGCTGCCGTAATGGCCGCAGACGACAATAATCTTATGAGATAACTGCACAAAACCACCCTTTTTCTTGGAATACAGATAAGTATACCACATATTTTGTCGTAAAACAAGAAAAGAAATGCAATTTTTTGCGATTTCTACCGCTTTTTTTGCGTATTTTTTGCCGATGAAACAAAAGCAGACCCTGAGGCATACACCCTTTGGTCTGCTTTTAAAATTATTCAATCCACATAAAATAGCGATTAAAGGTATTTTCACCCAGCATATTTGTGTAGGGTACCTCTCCGATAATGCGGCGTAGGCGGCCCTGACTTTCTAAATCCTCTAAAATCTGATAAGTCAGTTGAACTCTTAAGTTAAAGGTATGCTCTTCGGGCCACATAGGGGTAACCGTTTCGTTCACCTTTCTGAACACGAGGCTGGTGTACACCGGATCGTCCTTTTTGCCGGTGAGCAGCTCTTCAACTGCATTATAGGCCGCGGCGTAAATTTGAGGAGTAATGGGGCAAACCGGCTCGATATCTACCTTTTCGGTGCTGATGTGGATACCGTCTAAGCCTACGCTGCAGGGGTGGAAAATGGGTAGCATAACCCGCTCACCCTGCATACCCTCAGGGAAACCGAAGGCGGTGGTGGCCAGATAAACCTCACCCTTGGCCAAAAGCACCTGCATGGGGCGAACGGTGCGAATCACGTGGATATGGTCGGGGTCGTTTTGATTTAAGGCCAAAAATACGTTATCGGTGTACATATCCGACGCGGCGGCGGCTAAGGCTTGGTCAAAGTTCATGCCCTGCTTTAGATAGTAATCTACCAAATGCACCCGTACCTCACCGCTGCCAACGGCCATACCGTTTTTTAAGCGGGGCCAGCCAACGTTTGGATCCATTGTGCCGGTTTTGAACTCGTAACCGGCATCGGCCAGCATTTGAATGGCGGCGTCACGCCGAGGAGAATATTGGTTCGTGGGTGTGCTGCCGTTAGAAACAACCGCCATCTCCCCGCTCATAGAAATATAAGGGTGAGCCAGCTCGTAGCTGGTGTTGGAGGGGCGGGTGTGGGCGATACCGATAGTGCCGGGCAGAGATAGAACGTCGGTTTCTTTAATGAATTTATCTACATTACCAACGATCTTGCGGTAATAAAGCTTACCCTCGTGTACGGTGGCAACACCGCAGCTTTGCTCACCGTCGAAGCACTGTTGGCAGCGCAGCATTTCTACCAAAATGGGCGCGGCTTGCTTAGCGCCGCTGTAACCGGCAATATTACACATAACAATACCTCCAAAAATTTACTAAAATAAGTATACCACACTTAAAATCCAAAAGCAACACGTAAAAACAAGTTAAATATATTTTTGTATTACAAGCCGAATTGACTGGGGGCAACACCGGTTTTTTGCTTAAAGAAATTTGAAAAATAAGCCACCGACCCAAAGCCGCATCGCGCGGCAACCTCTTTTATACCGTAATCGCTGTAGCGAAGCAGGCGCTTGGCCAGGGACAAGCGGATTTCGGCCAAATCCTCCATAGGGGCCAACCCAAAGGCCGCTTTATACAAGGCACAAAAACGGCTGGTAGAATACCCTGCTTTTTGGGCCAGCAGAGCAATGGTCCACTTTTGGTCAGGCTGCTTTTGCATAGCATCTCGGGCGGCGTATACCCCACCCTTTTTTGCCTGCTGCAGGTCGCCGTATATTGCAGCGCGATGCAGGTCGATTACCGTTTGGGTAAACAGCGCTTTTATTTTTTCTTGATAGCCCGGCTGCTTTTGTTGCTGCTCCTCTATCATCTTTTGCAGACCCCAACGCAGAAAATAGGGGTCGCCCACCTCAAAGTGCTGATTAAGCGGTACGGGATAGATTTGCAGTAAAGCGGCGATATCCTCCCCACCGGCAAAAAACCAATCGTTTACAAAACCGGTGGACATTTGCTTTGTGGGGCCGTGGTACACGCGGCTGCCGGGTGTATGCACAATACAGCTGCCGGCCTTGGCCTGCACCATTTTACCCGCTTGCCAATAGCAAAAATCGGTAATAAAGCAGGTAAAAAAATACTCGTTTTTCAGCTCGCGGGGCATACCGAATCTACCGGCCAAGTGGGTAGTGCCCACCTCTCCGTGTTTAAACTCCATACAAACACCAACCAATAAGATTTTATAACAAAAAATTTATATATCTATATTATACAGTTAGAATTTGCAAAAAGCAAGGTAAAAGAAAAGCGCGATGTATTTTGAATACATCGCGTCATTAGCTTTATTTTAACCCTAACTTTTGCATCATAGAATCAACGGTTTTAACATCGTCGGTGTTGTTTTTTGTTTTTTGAGCCTCATATTTTAAGGCATATCTTCTTTTGGGGTTAAAAACTACAGAAACCGCCCGAATCACCCAATAAATCGGGAGCAAGAAAGGCAGCTTACTTAAAATGGGGTAAGCCAATTTCATTTCTCCGTAGGGCATAAAAATACGATAGACCCAGTAAGAAAAAGCATTGCTTTTTTGCGCTTTGCTGATTTTCACGTAATTGTCTTTTGAGCCGTAGATGCCACCCCGAACCACAAACTGTGCCATTGCGTAGGTTAAGTCGGTATGAGGCACACCCTCCAGCCATACCTTCGACAAAGCCTCGACGCCCGCCGCAAATTGAACTAACCCACCGGCACGCAGTAACGCTGTTTTTTGCTTGGCGTTGTATTTGTATTTGGTGTTTAAAAGCCAAACATCGGTAAAATAACGAACACCACATCCACCAAAAGAAAAATGCTTGGCCATATGCGCAATATGATAAAAATAGAACATCTCAGGCTGCATTTCGTAGCAATGGGCATAACCGCTGCACAACTCACAATATTTCCATGCGTCTTGCAAAACCGTATCAACCTTAGAATCGGTCTCTATTAAGGTAAAATGCACCTCTACCAAAACCTTTTCGGGTGAAATAAATACAATATCGTGGGAGCCGCTGCCTTTTTTGGTGTAACCGGCAGCTAAGAGCGTTTGCTCAGCTTTTTCGATATCTTTAACTAACACATCCACATCTGAGCTGGAGCGCATCCAATCCTCGGGGTAAAGCCCTTTAAGCACGGCGCCCTTGAGTAGGACAAAATCTATAGCATTTTGCTCAAAAAGTGTTGAAAAAACACTTATGGCATGCTTGCGCTTTTCAGACTGAATAACAGCCATCATCATATCATACTCTATACGTTTAGCAATGGCCGAGGAACGGTCAATTGGGTGCACTTGACTTATCGCCGATGCTACCAAATGAGCCAGCTGATGGTGCACAGCTAACTTGTACAGTTGCTCTACGTCTTCTTGCGTGATTTCGCTTGAAAAAAAGGGCCGCACGGACTCTTGCTTGATTTGCTGGCGCAAAATACGCAAAAACAGTTCAAAAATCTCGCTTTTTTCCAAAGTGGCCCCTCCTTTTTTAATAAAAATTAAAATTCAATTATAAATTTGCCTTATACCACTCAATTGCCTCGTCTAAACCTTTTTCAAAATTATATTCCGGATCGTACCCCAGCATTTTTTGAGCTTTTGAAATATCTGCATTGCTATGCTTAATGTCGCCTTTTCTGTCGGGGCCAAAAATCGGCTCAATCTTTACACCCAAAGCATCCGTCAAATTATAATAAATATCTATTAAATATTCTCTTCCGCCGTAGGCTATATTAAAGGCTTCTCCGGCAACCTCGTGGGGTGCCAAACAGGCTTTAAGATTTGCCTCTATTACATTTTCAATATACGTAAAGTCGCGACTTTGCTTTCCATCGCCGTTTATGGTAGGCCTTTCACCGTCAAGCAATTGTTTAATGAATTTGGGAATTACCGCAGCATACGCCCCGTGAGGGTCTTGCCTGCGCCCAAACACGTTAAAATACCGCAAACCGTAAGTATCCAGCCCGTAGTGTTTTGTATATTGTTTTGCCCACTCCTCGTCGCACCGTTTGGTTAATGCATAAGGCGAAAGCAGGTTTCCTTCCCTTCCTTCGGTTTTAGGCAGGTTCGGCTCATCGCCGTAAACCGAGGAACTGGATGCGTAAACAAACTTCTTCACACCGTTTTGTCTTGCAGCCTCCATCATATTGAGTGTGCCTTGAATATTATTTGCGCAGTAAAAAAGCGGCATTTCGATAGAGCGCGGTACGCTGCCCCACGCGGCCTGATTTAAAACGTAATCTACTCCCTCACAGGCCTTCATACAATCGTTCAAATCTTTAATATCCCCTTTTATAAACTCATAATTAGGGTTGTTTAAAAACATATCTACGTTTTCTTGCTTGCCGGTAGATAAATCGTCCATACAACGTACCTTGTACCCAAGATTCAATATGGCCTCGCAAAGATTCGAGCCAATAAACCCTGCACCGCCCGTTACAAGAAATTTTGACCCTTGCGGGAATTTTAAATGCTTATATCCCATAATTACAATCTCCAGTAGCAGTAGCCTGCTTGCTCATATTCTTTGCGGTTAAGTAACCCCTTAATATCCAAAAGAACCTTTTGGCCTTGGCCGAAGAATTGATTCATTTCCTCCATTGTAAACTTTGAAAATTCGTCGTGTGCAACGGCAAGAATGACTGCATCCATATCCTTAATGGTGTTTATATCCACAAAAGTAACACCGTAAAGTTGCTTTGCTTCGGCTGCGTCGGCGGTGGGGTCTGCAATAATCGGTTCTATACCGTATTC
>CAZUJI010000085.1:0-6277 GCA_964620235.1 uncultured Eubacteriales bacterium | reverse complement strand
GTGTTCAAGAATTTTTATCAAAATACAACGATTACGCGCCACAAGCACATCGGCATTTTATTGGTCACTTGCAGACAAATAAGGTAAAAGATATTGTGGGTAGGGTAGAGATGATTCAATCGGTGGATTCACTTCGTTTAGCCGCCGAGATTTCAAAGCAATGCCAAAAAATCGGCAAATCGATGGATGTTCTATTAGAGGTAAATATCGGTAGTGAAGAATCCAAATCGGGTTTTTTTGCAGAGGAACTACCACAATATTTGGTAGATATTGCCGCTTTACCGGCAATTCGGGTGCAGGGCTTAATGTGTATTCCGCCAGTTTGCGCCCAAAAAGCCGAATCTGCAAAATATTTTTCAAAAATGTATAAACTATTTGTTGACATAGCAGGTAAAAAAATAGATAATGTTAATATGGTATATCTGTCTATGGGTATGTCAGACGATTATGAAACTGCCATTGAGAACGGTGCGAATATTGTTCGCATCGGTTCTGCATTGTTTGGCAAAAGATAAAAAAAGGAGATGTACAGCATGGGATTATTTGACAAAATCAAAAATATAATGGGTGCCCCCGAGGATGAGGAGTACGATTATCAAGAAGAAGAGATCCAAACCGAAAAACGTGCCAAGCTGCCCGAGGAGGACTTTTTCTCTTCCTCCAAAAAAGAGCCGCAGCCGGCTTTTTCAAGTGAAAAACGCGGTAAGCTGGTAAATTTACCTTCCAGCACACAGCTGCAGGTTGTATTGGTTAAGCCTGACCGTTTTGACGAAGCCCCCGGTATTGCCGACCACTTAAACAGCAAGCATACCGTAGTTTTAAATTTAGAAAATACCAATCGCGACGTTGCTCGCCGTTTAATTGACTTTTTAACCGGCGTAGCATATGCCAACAATGGCCAGATCAAGCGTGTTGCCAACAGCACCTTTATTATTACTCCCTTTAACGTAGACGTTACCGGCGATTTAATTTTAGACGAGCTGGAAAGCGGTAGTATGTATCTTTAATGGAAGATAATACCACTCGTTTGTTTATAGCCCGCGTGCAAGATGCTATACGCCTGTGCACTCTGCGAAATCAGCCCAAATTTATTGGATTTTTAGACGAAACTTCGGCAGCGGTTGCGCTGCCTATTGCGCAAAAATCCGGTGTAGAGTATTTGTTTTTTGGTGGGCACGGCGATGCCGAGCGAACAATTTTGGGTTTTTTTCCACCCGGCATTGCTCCATCGGTTGACGGTTTTCCTATTCGGGCCGTAAGATTTAGTTATCGAGCGGTCGACCGTCCGCAGCATCGCGCCGTACTGGGCGCTTTAATGCATTGCGGTATAGAGCGCGACACGGTAGGCGATATATTGATTGACGATACCTACGCCGTTGCCTTTGTGCACAGTAACGTATCGCGCCACATTTTAGAGCAGGTCAAATCCATTGGCTCTACGGGCGTCACCGCAGATATATACACCGGCGATATTTTACCGTCGGCAGGCGAGTGTGCAGAGTGCTCTGATACAATTTCGTCAGAACGGTTGGATTGTGTCGTTGCGGCGTTGGCAAAATGTTCCCGAACAGAGGCTTGCACGCAAATAGAGCAGGGTAGAGTGTTTGTAAACGGTCTGCCGCAAGATAAAATTACAAAACGGGTATTTGAGGGTGAAAAAATCACCATTCGCGGTAAGGGTAAGTTTATAATACAGTCTTTAACGCAAAGAACCAAAAAAGGTCGTATTATTTTAAACTATAAAAAATATATTTAGTGTTTTGGAGGTTGTTTTATGCGTACACCGCAAGAAATTCGCGATACAGAATTTCAAAAATCTGTTAGCGGCTACCGTACCGGCGACGTAGAGATGTTTTTGGGCGAGGTTGCAGATGAAATAGAATCCATACTGCAAAAAAAGGCCGAAACCGAGCGCCGCTTAGCCGAAATTATGAACGAAAACAGAGAGTTAAAGGATGCGCAAAGCAGCATTAACAATGTTTTAATCAGCGCACAAAAATTAGCTGACCAAATTATTGCAGATGCCAATGTTAAAGCGGCCGAAATTTTGGCAGAAACCAACAGCAAGGCTGATCAAATGCTTAAATTGGCGCAAGAGCAGGTGGAAAGAGAGCAACAACGCGCACAACAAGTACGCAGCAACTCCGACGAAGAAATGGAGCGTATTTTACATAATGCCGTTGTTAAGTCTGAGAGTATGATTGCCGCCGCGCATGACAGCGTTGCCCGCCAACAATTGCTGTTTGATAAATTAAAGCTGGAGATTGTCGCATTTAAAAAAGACATTATCTCCAAGTATAAAGAACAGTTAGAGTCAATTTCTACCTTACCTGACGAAGTGCCCTTTGACTCGGCCCGTGCTGCAGATGCCATGGCCTTCTCCTGGGAGCAACAGCCCGATCTGGCTGCTATTAAAAGTGCAGTGGTAGAAGAAACGCAAGAAGAGGTTTTTGAAAAACCTGTAGAGGTAGAGGTGGTTGACGAGCCTATTCCTACACTAAACGATGTTGCTGAGTTAGAGCAAACCGCCGATGTTCCTACTTTTGAAGTTAACACCGCTGAGGTTGAAGAGATTTTTGCTCCTGAGCAAACAGATGAGCAACCCGAAGAAGGGCATAATACCTTAGCAGACGAGCCTTTTTTTCAGTCCGGCAGATTAAGCTTTGGTGAAGAAGAGGAGCCGAGGAAGAAAAGTTTTTTTAAACGATAAAACAGTTCATAGCATAAGTTAAAAGGAGATATTCATTTATGGATTACAACAAGACCCTGAATTTGCCGAATACGGAATTCCCCATGCGCGCCGGGCTTCCCGTTCGCGAGCCGCAAACCTTAAAAGCATGGCAGGATGATAAGTTATATGAAAAGCTGATGGAGCACAACGAGGGTAAACCCTTATACGTTGTGCACGACGGCCCGCCCTATGCCAACGGCAAAATTCATATGGGTACTGCTTTAAACAAAATTTTAAAGGATTTTGTAATTAAGTATAAAAATATGACAGGGTTTAAAGCCCCCTACGTGCCGGGCTACGATACCCACGGTCTGCCCACCGAGTTAAAGGCCCGTAAAAGAGCCGGTATGGACTCTAACGCTCAAATTTCTGCCTTAGAAATCCGCAAAATCTGTAAATCCTACGCTTTAGAGTTTGTTGAGAGCCAACGTAACCAATTTGAGCGCTTGGGTGTATTGGGCGAGTGGGATAATCCTTACTTAACCTTAAAAAATGAATATGTTGCCAAGCAGGTAGAGATTTTTGGCGAAATGGCCGAAAGAGGCTATATTTATAAGGGCTTAAAGCCGGTTTACTGGTGCCCCGAGTGTCAAACCGCCTTGGCCGAGGCCGAAATTGAGTACGCAGAGGATCCTTGCCACTCTATTTACGTTAAATTTGCCGTTACCGAAGATATGGGTAAATTAGCGGCTTTAGGCGCCGATTTGGCAAAAACCTATTTCGTAATTTGGACAACCACCACCTGGACCTTGCCGGGTAACGTTGCCATTTGCGTAAACCCTGAGTTTGAATATTGTGTAGTTAAAGCCAACGAGGAATACTATGTTATGGCGCAAGAGCTGGCTGCTTCGGCAATGAAGGCGGCGGGTATTGAAGAGTTTTCTTTTGTTGGCACCATTAAGGGTAGCGAGTTAGAGTATATGAAGACGGCGCACCCCTTCTTAGACCGTGAATCCTTGGTTATTGTGGGCGACCACGTAACCTTAGAGAGTGGTACCGGTTGCGTGCATACTGCGCCCGGCCACGGTGTAGAAGACTTTGAGGTTTGCCGCAATTACAAAGAGATTCCTATGGTTGTTCCGGTAGACAGCAAGGGCGTTTTAACCGCCGAAGCAGGGGAGTTTGCCGGTCTTTCCACCAACGATGCCAACAAGGCCATTGCTTTAAAGTTAGAAAGCACAGGTAACCTGTTTGCATTAGAAAAGATTATTCACCAATATCCCCATTGCTGGCGTTGTAAACAACCGGTATTGTTCCGCGCTACCGAGCAATGGTTCTGCTCTATTTCTGCATTTGCCGATAAAGCCATTGAAGAAATTAAAAAGGTAGAGTGGATTCCCGGTTGGGGCGAAGACCGCATTACAAATATGGTTAAAGACCGTAGTGACTGGTGCATCTCCCGTCAACGTACCTGGGGCGTGCCCATTCCCATTTTCTACTGTAAAGAATGCGGCAAAGAGGTTATCAATAAACAAACCATTGCTCATATTGCCGATTTGTTCCGTCAACACGGTGCAGACGTTTGGTATGAGAAGGATGCCGATGAGTTAATTCCTGTCGGCTACGTTTGTCCTCACTGCGGTGGTGTTCACTTTAAAAAAGAGAACGATATTATGGACGTTTGGTTTGACTCGGGCGTATCCCACGCTGCCGTTTTAGGTAACCGTGATTACCTGCGTACACCTGCCGACCTGTATTTAGAGGGTGCCGACCAATACCGCGGTTGGTTCCAGTCTTCTTTGCTTACCAGCGTAGCCACCGGTGGCGGCGCACCCTATAAAACCGTTGTTACCCACGGCTGGGTTGTAGACGGCGAGGGCAAGAAGATGTCTAAATCTTTGGGCAACACCGTTGACCCTAACGACGTTGTAAAGCAGTACGGTGCCGATATTTTAAGACTTTGGGTTGCTTCTTCCGACTACCATGCTGATATCCGCGTTTCTACGGATATTTTAAAGCAGTTGTCCGAGGTTTATCGCAAAATCCGCAACACTGCTCGCTTTATTTTGGGCTGTATCTCTGATTTTGACCCGGATAAGGATTTGGTTGCCGACAGCGCGTTAGAAGAAATCGACCGTTTTGCCTTGCTGCGCTTGAACGATTTGGTTGCAAAATGCCGCGCTGCTTACGAGAATTTTGAGTATCACTTGATTTTCCACGCTCTGCATAATTTCTGCGTTGTCGATATGTCTAACTTCTATTTAGATGCTTTGAAAGACAGACTTTACGTCGAAAAGAGCGATAGCCCGACCCGTCGCGCTGCGCAAACCGCAATGTACAAAATTTTAGATACGTTGACCCGTTTGATGGCGCCTATCGTGGCCTACACCGCCGACGAAATTTGGGGCTTTATGCCGCATGACAGCAGCTGCAACAAAGAAAACGTATTATTTAACGATATGCCCGCTGTTGCTGATCAGACGGATGATGCCTTTATGACCCGTTGGGAAAAAATTCACGCTGTGCGTGACGACGTGAAAAAGGCATTGGAAATTGCCCGTACCGAAAAGGTAATCGGCGCTTCCTTAGATGCAGAGGTTATCTTGTTTGCCGAGGGCGAGATGTACGAGTTCCTGCAAAGCGTAAAAGATATTTTACCCGGTGTACTCATTGTTTCGGCTTTGAAGATTGAAAACGGTGCCCAAGGTTCGTTTGCCGGTGAGTGTGGTATTTCTGTAACCGTTCGCCACGCCGAGGGCGAAAAGTGCGAGCGTTGCTGGACTTACTCTGCCAGCGTTGGTGCCGATGCAGAGCATCCCACCCTGTGCAGTCGTTGTGCACAAGTTTTAAAATAACCATAAAAGCAGAAAGGTTTGAAAGCTTTTATGCAAAGAGGAAAAACTGTTTCTACTGTTTTGGCGGTTGTGGTCGCCATTGCAGTTTTGGTTTTAGATCAAGTATCTAAATATTTGATTATCAACAATTTCACATTAACCCAATCGGTGCCGGTTATTCCGGGGGTAATTCATTTTACCTATATCCATAATACCGGCGCCGCCTTCGGCATTTTAAAAGACCAATCCTGGATTTTGCTGGGCGTTACCATTGCGGTTATGATCGTATGCGTTGGCGCTGTATTTAAAAACTTATACAAAAGCCAACTGGTGCATTGGGCCATTATGCTTGTATTAAGCGGCGGTATTGGCAATATGATAGACCGTGTTTTTCGTCACGGTAACGTGGTGGATTTTATCGAATTTGCTTTTATAAGATTTCCCGTGTTTAACGTTGCCGATATTGCGGTTTGTGTTGGCGTTGGTATTTTAATTTTGTATTTTATTTTAGATACCTTTAAACGCCCCAAATTGGCAGACATTCCGACGTCGGAGAAACCTGAAAAATGAGTGTAAAAACCGTTGTTTCACAAAGCGAAGCCTCGCTACGGGCCGATGTTTTTGTAAGCCAATGCTTTGAAATGACTCGCTCCGCAGCCGAAAAACTGTTTGAAAAGGGTATGGTTCAAATCAACGGCAATGCCGCCAACAAAAAAGACAAGGTTTGTTTAGGCGACACCGTTGAAATTGAAATGCCGCCTGCAGAGCCTTT
>CAZUJI010000084.1:0-6299 GCA_964620235.1 uncultured Eubacteriales bacterium | reverse complement strand
CCTTGGCAAAGCGGAGCAGATTGCGCAGCCGCTCTAAATAGGCCAAAACCTCTTCTGCGCTGGACAAATCAGGTTGGCTTACAATCTCAATCAGCGGTACGCTGGTGCGGTTGTAGTCTACCAGCGAGGTATCGGTCCAATCGTCGTGCACCAGCTTACCTGCATCCTCCTCCATATGAATCTGCTTAATGCGGATGCTTTTGGGGCCCTTAGAGGTTTCAATGTCTACCCTGCCGTTAACGCAAATGGGGGCAAACCACTGGGTGGTTTGGTAAGAGGAGGGCAGGTCGGGGTAATAATAGCTTTTTTTATCAAAGGTGGTGGTGCGGTTAATGTCGCAATTGAGCATAAAGCCTGCGGTTAAGCCTAAATCCACCACGTGGCGGTTGACAATGGGCAGCATACCCGGCATACCGCAACAGGCGGGGCAAACGTGGTCGTTGGGCTCGGCACCGAACTCAGCCGAGCAGGCGCAAAAGATTTTAGACTTGGTAGCCATTTCTACGTGCACTTCTAAGCCAATGACGGTCTCGTACTTCATATTATTTGCCCTCCTTTTCCAGCAGTTCGGCCAAATCTAACAAAGCGTTCTCGCTAAAGGCCTTGCCCACCAGCTGCACGCCTGCGGTAACCACTGCGGGCAGACCTGCAAGGGCGGCGGGGGCGGTAAAGCGACTCTCGCCGTAGGTGGTGTAGGGGTCGGCGGCATCGGACGGCGCATAGGCGGCCTTAGAGCAAACCGGCAGCAGCAGCGCGTCGCAATCGGCCAACAGCTCGGCAGCGTTGCCGCACAGCACGCGGCGCATACGCAGGGCCTTGTCGTACACTCTATTGTAATTTTCGGTGGATAAAGTATCCGACCCAAAGAGAATGGTGGATTTTAACAGATACCCAAAGGCTTCGGTGCGGCTGTTGGTGTATAGCTCGTCGATATTGGTGTAATTTTTGCTGCGGTAGCCGTATTTTACACCCTCGTAGCGGGATACGTTGTTGCAAACCTCGGCCGACATTAAAATGTTCCAGGTAGGCTGAGCCAAAAGCAGGCGGTCGTCAGAAATTTCTACGACCTCTACCCCCTTTTCTTTGGCGGCGGCAACAAAGGCGGCGATATTGGCCTTGGTTTGGTCGTCAACGTCGGCCAAAAAGGCGGTTAAAAGGGCGATTTTTTGCACCCTTGCCCGCGGAGCATCGGCCTTTAATAAATCGCACTGTTCGGCAGGCAGGCTGGTGCCGTCTTTATCGTCGTGCCCGGCAACGGTAGAAAGCAGGTTGCGGCAGGCGGCGGCGGTTTGGGCCAGAACGCCCACCGTTTCACCCGAGCAAACGGCAGGAACCGTACCAAAGCGGGACACCGTGCCGTAGGTGGGTTTAACGTAGGTTAAGCCGGCCACAGCGGCGCCGCGACGGGGCGCACCGTTTACGTCTTGGCACAAAGCGGCCAAAGCCTCCCCCTGCCCTACGATTTGGGCGGCGGCAGTTACCAAATTGCCGCTTGCATTGGTGCAGGCGCCGTAATACGAGGTCTCGCCCAAAAGGTCAAGCCCCATTTCGCCCACGTTGGCCTTGCCGGCTACGCTGTACCCGGCGGCCACCAATTTGTTGACTACTTCGGCGTCAAACAGGCTCATATACCCATCTAACATTTTAGAGCCTGCGGCAGTGGGCAGGTCTTTGGTGAGCAGCATATCTTCTAAAACCACCAAATTTTGGGTGGCCTCAGTTTTTGCAGTATAAACGTTCATTTTTACCCCTCCTATTCTACCAAACGGGGCACTTGCCAGTAGCCGTCCATTGCTTCGGGAGCGGCGGCCTGCAGTTGGTCTCGGGTAAATTGCTTGTTGACCACGTCTTCACGCAGAACGTTCTGCAAGGGCATTACGTGCACCATACGCTCTACGGCAGAGGTGTCTACCTGATTTAATTTTTCCAGCTCGGCCGACTGCTGCTCAAAATAAGCAAGCAGGGTAACCTTTTCGTCCTCGGTTAATTCCAGCTGGTTGAGTCGCTGTAAGCGGCGCAGTGTCTCTTTGTCCATCAAAAAGCACTCCTTTAATCTCTAACTTTAATGTGTACTTCGCGCAGTTGCTGCTCGGTAACCTCACCGGGGGCGCCCATCATTAGGTCTTGGGCGTTACCGTTTAAGGGGAAAGCAATCACGTCGCGAATGGTTTCTTCATCGGCAATTAGCATTAACATACGGTCTACACCGGGGGCCATACCTGCGTGGGGCGGCGCGCCGTAGGAGAAGGCGGTGTACAAGGCGCCAAACTTGGCCTTAACGTCCTCTTCGCCGTAGCCGGCAATCTCAAAGGCCTTGCGCATAATCTCGGGGTTGTGGTTACGTACCGCGCCCGAGGACAGCTCTACGCCGTTGCAAACAATATCGTACTGGTAGGCAAAAATCTCCAACGGGTCTTTATGCAGCAGGGCGTCCATACCGCCTTGGGGCATAGAGAAGGGGTTGTGGGTAAAGTCGATTTTGCCCGTTTCGGCATTGCGCTCGTACATAGGGAAATCTACGATAAAGCAGAACTCGTAGGTATCTTTATGGATTACCTCTAAGGTTTCGCCCAGCCAGGTACGAATCTCGCCTGCCAAGCGGTTTACCACGGCGGGGGCATCGCAAATAAAGAACACAGTTTCGCCCTCTTGAATGCCCACCATAGCGGTAAGCTCGGCCTTTTGCTCGTCGGACAGGAATTTAGCAATGGGGCCCTTATACTCGCCCTCGGTCAAGGTCAGGTAGCCCAGGCCCTTCATACCGATAGAGGTGGCGAATTTTAAAGAATCCTCAAAGAATTTTTTGGAGCGGCCGGCACAGTTGGCCACAATGCCCCGCACCGGTTTGCCCTTGAAGATGGGGAAATCTACACCGGCGAAAAATGCGGTTAGATCGTGAATGAGCAACGGGTTGCGCAGGTCGGGCTTGTCGGACCCGTATTGGAGCATAGTATCGGCAAAGGTGATGCGGCGGAAGGGCGGCTTAGAAACCGCTTTGTTGGTGAATTTGGTAAAGGTATTGTAAATCACCTGCTCGGCCACGGCAAAAACGTCCGCTTGGGTGGCAAAGGCCATTTCAAAGTCTAATTGGTAGAACTCACCCGGCGAACGGTCCTGGCGGGCATCCTCATCGCGGAAGCAGGGGGCGATCTGGAAGTACTTGTCAAACCCCGAGGTCATAAGCAGTTGCTTGAACTGTTGCGGGGCTTGGGGCAAAGCGTAAAACTTGCCCTTATGCTTACGGCTGGGTACCAAATAGTCGCGGGCGCCCTCGGGAGAAGAGGCGGTTAAAATGGGGGTGTGAATCTCCATAAACCCTAATTCTTCCATTTGGCTGCGCAGGTAGCTGATAACCTTAGAGCGCAACACGATATTATTATGAATTTTGGGGTTGCGCAGGTCTAAATAGCGGTACTTTAAGCGAACGTCCTCACGGGTTTGGGTAGAGGCGCTAATCTCAAAGGGCAGGCCTTGGCGGCTGGGACCCAAAACCTCTACGGCGGTGGCCTTGACCTCTACGGTGCCGGTTTGCAGCTTTTGGTTTACGGTGTCTTCGGCGCGCTTGGTTACAGTGCCGTCTACTTTAATAACCGTTTCTTTATTTATACCGGCCAGCATACCGTCGTCAGACAATACGATTTGGGTAATGCCGTAATGGTCGCGCAGGTCTACGAACAAAACGCCGCCGTGGTCGCGGATGGTATCTACCCAACCGGCCAGGGTAACGGTTTGGCCAATGTGGCTCTCACGCAGTTCGTTACAGGTGTGTGTTCTTAACATAGTATATCCTCCCAAATTATAGAGTTTGCATTTTTGGCGGTAAAAAACAAAAAATGCCGCCCTTCGCCCTAAAATGGGACGAAAGACAGCTTCCGCGGTACCACCCAAATTGGTTGCAATGCAACCCACTTTAAACACCGTTACGGGGTGTGCCGTGCGGGTCTACTAACGATAGACGCGTTCTTCCGCAAGCTCCGGCGTGTTCTTCTTTTAAGGGCACTGCTGTGTTGCACCCACCCACAGCTCTCTGCAAATGCGTTCTTAAAATACTGCCGCCATCAAAGCCTTTAAAAATTTTTCCGTGTAATATGCTAACACAAAACACGCCGATTGTCAAGTGCGCTATATAGGTAAGATATGTAATTTTTTTGAAAATATGTACTAAAAATCCGCCCGCAGTATATCCAAATTAAAAAAGACGGATTGTCAATCCGTCCTTTCTTCCACAAACATACGAAACGCGGTGGGTAGCGCGTATTCTTTTTGAATCTGCTCCTCGCTGCCCCAAACGAAACAGTCACACGGATTTTTACAGAGAATCACGTAGCAAACCATATCCCACTTGATATGGGTAAAAATATGGGTGCGGTGCAGCTCCTGCCGCAGTTCTAAGGGCTCGGCGCCCCATTGCGCCACCCGCTCTAAGGCCTGCTGTGCCGTAAGGGTGCCCGCCAAATTGGGCAGCTGCCACAAGCCGGCCAAAAGCCCCTTTTCTTGCCGCCTTTCTATGGCGGTACGGTCGCCGCAAAGCAGGTAAAACACCGTTTTTTGCTCGGCCCGTTTTTTCCTTTTGGGGAGCTTTACGGGGAAGCTTTCCACCGTTTTATGCTTAAACGCCTGACAAAAATCCTTAGCGGGGCAAGCCTCGCATTTAGGGGATTTAGGGGTGCATACCGTAGCCCCCAGCTCCATAAGTGCTTGGGTAAAGTCGCCGCAGGCGCCCTTGGGGTAGACCTTTTGCAGCTGCGCGGCCATTTGGGCCTTGGTGGCGTCGGCATCTACGGGGTCGGACAATTCGGTCATACGGGCAATAATGCGCAAAACGTTGCCGTCCACCGCCGCTACGGGTTGCTCAAAGCAAATTGAGGCCACCGCCCCTGCGGTGTAGGGCCCCACACCGGGCAGGGCCAAAATTTCGTTATAGGTATTAGGGAACGCTCCCCGCTCGGCCACCGTTTTTGCGGCCTTTTGCAGATTACGGGCGCGGTTATAGTAGCCCAGCCCCTCCCACAGCTTAAACAGCTGCTCCTGGGGTAGATTGGCCAAGACCTGCACCGTGGGCGCAGCCTGCAAAAAGCGGGCATAGTACCCCCGCACCGCCTCTACCCGCGTTTGCTGCAGCATAATCTCAGACAGCCAAACGTGGTAGGGGTCTTTGTCGGCCCGCCAGGGCAAATCTCTTTTATTGGCCCGATACCAAGGCAGCAGCACCTGGGGTAAGCGGGCAAAAATTTGGGCATTTTTTGTGGACATTTTCTTCTCCAAAAGCTTGATGTAATCCTATTATACTTTACTTTTTTTAAAAAAACAAATGCAATTGTTGTAAAAAAACTTAAAATCCACAAAAATATATGAAAAATGCACATTTTCGTTATAGAAATACAAAAATAAAAGTTGTATGATATAGTTGGTTATATGTTTGTATATTTTAGGAGGGCTATTATGTTACAAATGCATTTTTTGGGAGGCGGAGAGCAAAGTGCCGCCGTACTGCGGGAATTGCTGCCCGAGCTGGGGGTAGAAAACGCCTCTGCCGCCGATTATAAAGTTGAGTTGACCGAGGGTAGCGGCCTTGCGCTGCACGTAGGCGAGCAAAGTGCCACCATCACCTACGGTAGCCCTGCTATGCTGGGGCGTGCCTTGGCCTATTTAAAAGCCCACTGTAAGGAGGTTGGGTTTGCGGTAGAGGAGTCGCCTATTTTTACCACCAACGGTATTATGTTAGACTGCTCGCGCAACAGCGTACCCACCGTAGAGGGCGCTAAGGCACTGCTGCGCAAGCTGGCTTTAATGGGCTTAAACTTTGCCATGCTGTACACCGAGGAAACCTACGAGATTGAGGGCGAGCCCTATTTTGGCTATATGCGGGGCGCCTTTACCTTTGACGAGATTCGCGCCTTAGACGATTACGCCTACGGACTGGGGATTGAGCTGATTCCCTGTATTCAAACCCTGGGGCACTACACCCACGTATTAAAATGGCCGGCCTATAACGATATTCGCAACACGCTGGATATTATGCTCATTGACGAAGAAAAAACCTACGCCTTTATCGAAAAATCCATCAAAGCCGCCACCGCCCCCTACCGCTCTAAGCGGATTCACATTGGCTTAGACGAGGCCGACGATTTGGCCGAGGGCGTTTACCGCAAGTTGCACGGCTTACAGGATGGGGTTCAGTTAATGGAGCGCCACGTAGACCGGGTGCTGCGAATTGTAAAAAAATTGGGCTTAGAGCCTATGATGCCCTACAGAGTATGGGTAGGTAGTAACAAGCAAAAAAGTGCTTTGCGGAGATG
>CAZUJI010000083.1:0-6317 GCA_964620235.1 uncultured Eubacteriales bacterium | reverse complement strand
CTTCGGGAACCGTTAGTTTTACGATATACAGTACCACTAATTATCCATGCTTGACAGTAACATATAAAGACATGTTTGGTTTGGAGAATTATTGGAGTTTTGCTTCTCATAGCGCAGGACTTGCTGGAGACGGGGCAGTAAACCTTGCAACCGGCAACCTGGTGTTTAATATAAATACACTTACTACCACGGATGCATTAATCCCCTTCACTGCTTCCTTAACATATAACTCAGCTCTTGCATCAAAAACTTATAACCAAGCTAATCGAAGTGTGGCTTTTATTAGTTCGATTATGCCGTTAGGATTTATGAGTAATTTGTGCCAGTCCATTGTTCCTGTTATTGGAGAAACTGTAAATGGAATATATGGTACATATTACATATATACTGATGCGGATGGCACGGAGCATGCATTTTTGCCAAGTTCAGATCCAGACGAAACCAATGTATACTATGATGAAGACGGATTACAGTTGAAGCTGACCGTAACTTCTGATACATACCAAACTATCGAAGACGCAGACGAAAATATCTATATATTTGCTAATTATTCGGCAACGAACGGAACTAACTTAAATGGTGGTACGTCTCTAACGTCAATAAAAAGTATAGACGGATATCAGCTTTACATTAACTATAGTTCTAATGGGAAACCAACAAGTATATCTATAGATCCTGACACTTCAACAACGGATACTATCACTCAGCTGAATATATACTATGATACCAATGGTCTCGTAAAGTACATCCTGAACGCTGCTTCGCAACAAGCCGTATTGCTATACTACACAAGCACTACATCTCCATATCTTGAAAAAATAGTCTATGCACATCAAGATAATAGCACTCTGCTTTCTAATTGGAATTCTTTTTATACCTCACAAACTTCAACTACTATAACTGCCGATGCAACTTGCTATTATGAGTATGATACGAGTAATAGATTGCTTGAAATAAGAGATGCATTGAATCAGCGAGAAATACACTATGAATACGATAGTTCTGGTAGAGTAAGCAAAATAACCGAATACGGTCAAAATAGTAGTATAATCGTGGCTGGTCAATCTGTTGGCATAGAATACTTTGAAGGATATACAAAGGTACGAACAACCGGAAAAGACGACTTGTACGGTAATGGCGACGATATCATTACTGTTTATACATTTGATAATGAAGGTAGATGTATAACTAACTATTCTTCTGATATTACTGGATATGAATTACATGGTGCAACAGCAGGCGAATACGTTAATGATAACGAAAAAGCCAATAATAACATTAAATCTTCATTGGCACTCGGTTTCATTCCCACCAATTATTTGATCAATGGTGATTTTAGCGAAGTATACGTAGGCGATCCTAAGTATTGGGATTGTTCAAGCAATGTATCTTCAATTATTGGGGCAGATAATCTTTTGGCACCATCATATAATGAAAACTCTGTAGATGGTTCTTATAACGTTGAGATGATTGCCACATCAACATCTCCAACTACAATTTCTCAAACTGTATCGCTTTCTCCTGGCACATATACTTTATACGCTTCTTTGCTTTCACTTGAGAGTGGCGATTTTACTGTTACTTTGCGCGCTAAAGATGAATTGGGATTATATGAATATACCAAAAATATTCCCGTAAGAGTATGTGCGTCTACTTCTTATATGGAAGAACAATCAGAGGGAGGACTCACCTTTGAAGTAATCGGTAGCGCTGTACAAGATTATACTGTAAGCCTTGAGATAAAGCTGAACAGCAGTACAAGTACCAGCAGTACTATCTATTTACAGCATATTACCTTATCCAAAAGTAAAGGGGGCGCGCTGCACAATAAAGTTACATATGGAAGTTTTGAAGAAAGTGCATATGATGGATATTCACCTATTGATTGGACGGATATTTGGTCCAACGGTATGGGCAGTTATAGCATTTCCAACGAATGTTATAGCAACAATTCATATGATACCGCGCTCAAACTAACATCAAGCGGTGTAAAATATGAAGTTTACCGAACGCAAACAATATACGAGGCATCTCAAACAGAAATTGATGCATATAAAGCCGATCCGTATTCAATTCCATCGAAATCGTATCAAGTGTCTGCACGTGGATTCTCAACGGATGCATTGAACAGTCCGAATGCTTCATTTGGTATATCAGTAACTATTGATTACATTGGCGCTACAATGCATAATGGGGCATGGTCATATTATTATTCCGACAAAACTGTATACTTAACGTTTTCTCCCGATGCAGATTTCATTCAATATGTTTTAGGGCATGTTGAAACCGAAAAGGATCTATTCGTCCAAAAAATTGAAATCAAATGTGATTTTAGCCATCAAAACAAAAACGCAGTTGCATATTTTGATGATGTTTCATTCTGTTATGTTGGAACCAATACCTCTTTGATGGAAACTGAATATAACGAAGATGGTTACGTAACCGAAACCCATTCCGGATATCATCACACATGGTATATTTATTCTGGAAAATATGTTACAACACAAATTACCAACAATAGCGTTACAAAGTATACTTATTACACCACTTCAGGTGCAAAACATAGAGTAAGATATTCAACATATTATTCTTTCAGTGCTGATCCTACAGAAGAAAACGGAGGTTATACTTCTACTGTCGGTCTAACGCAGAAGTCAATTACCGAGTATCAATATAATGGGTTAGGTTTGGTTACTGAAACTACGACAACAGCAGGCGATAATGTTTTGGTTACACAGACCCGATATATTACAGATGAAACTTCACATATTGTTGGCTTGTGTTCGTCAGAAACTAATGAATTGGGACAAACCACTTACCATCTATACGATGACTCAACCGGATATATATTGGCAGTACTCTATCCTGATGATACAGGATTGTCATATACATATGATAAACTCGGAAGATTGGAATGTGTATATCCAGCAACTTTAACTTATGAATCAGTAGAGGCAGGAGATTATTACGATGAAATTGTATCATTCGATAAAATCACCGATCAAGAAAAAGTTGAATATCTATATGACAATAATACTGGTAGGCTAAAAAACATTAAAACAGTTACAACGCAATATAACTTTATCTATGATGCCTATGGTAATACATCAAGCGTAAAGATTGGCGCAAACAATACTTATACAATAGCGCAATACGAATACAACAATAACAACGGAAAACTAAATAAGTTAACTTATGGCAACGGAGATTACGTAGAATACACATATGATGAACTTGACAGAATAATTGAAATATGCTATAATGGTTCTAGTTCCCCAACATATCAATATGCATATGATTCCAATGGTAATCTAAGCGAATTCTACGATTATGCATCGAATCAGGTAACATCGTACATATATGATAAAAGCGGTATACTGAAGACATACTATGTACATACCATCGGAGATTCAAGCCAACCTTTGTCAATTGATTATTCCTACGACTCCCAAGGTCGGATTACTAATGGATTCTATACAAGGTATTGTAAAGTTGGTACAGTATATAACTCGCTCAATTATGAAACCTCTATCATGTATAATGATTATGATTTGGTTTCTTCCGCAGAAACAATACTTAATGGACAGTATTTTAGTGTTTTTTATACATACAATACGTTCGGCTCGGTTGTATCAGAATATCACGACCTGTATCTGTTTGATGGAAGTGCATCCACGGGATACACACTGAACTATCAGTATAATACCGGTAGCGGTTCAAGCACTACATCCCTGCAGGTAGGCTCTGTTACCACCACTTATAGTGATACAAGCACAGCGTCAAATTCCACTACAGCATATACATATGATTCTGTCGGTAACATTACATCCATCACCATAGACGGAGTACTAAAGTACAGCTATGAATATGATGATTTAGGACAACTTACTCGCGAAAACAATGCTGTTGCCAATAGCACATATGTTTATACTTATGACAAGGCCGGAAATATCGATGAGAAAAAAACTTACGGATATACCACCGCAGAAACAATATCTACCACGTTATATAGCACAAATGATTATAAATATGATATTAGCTCGTGGAAAGATCTTCTTACTTCGTTTGATGGAATCACTATATCTTATGATACTGCCGGAAATCCTACAAGCGGATACTTTGGTCATAGTACAGTAGGATTGGAATGGGAAAGCGATAGACGCTTAAGCCGGATATATTCAACATCAGAAGAAGATGCGTTTGATATTAGCTTCACCTACAACGACTCTGGAATAAGAACCAGCAAAAATGTTGATGGTACGATTCACTATTACACGCTGGAAGATAACATGATCCTGAGTGAGGAGTGGACAGTAAGAACAACAGAATATTTAATAATTTATCATTACGATGCATATGGTGCCCCCATCGGCATGTCGTATAGGACATCTGCATACGCAAGTGGAGTATATGACGATTATCTATACGTCAAAAATATTCAAGGTGACATAATTGGTATCATTGATGAAGAAGGTAATCTACTTGTCACCTACGCATACGATGCATGGGGTAAACATGTATCCACAGTTTACTCTAACGGGGGAAATTCAACCGGTGCCCGTTATAATCCGTTCCGCTATCGTGGTTATTATTACGATACCGAAACCGGTCTCTATTACCTCAATAGCAGATATTATAACCCTGTAAGCGGTAGATTTATTAGTGCTGACGGAGAAATGTCCGGAACAAGCGGCGAAATACTTGGTAATAACCTTTTTGCATATTGCTTCAATAATCCCGTGAATTTTTCCGATAACGAAGGCAAATGGCCTTCTTGGGCGACAAAGCTGATTATAGGAACTGCTGTTATTGCAGCTGCTGCAGTACTTACAGTCGCTACAGCCGGAACAGGTACGGCATTGGCATGTTTTGCAGCCGGTGCTCTTAAAGGCGCACTAGTTGGTGCAGCCACAGGTGCTCTTAGTGGTGCAGCTACTGGCGCAGTATCTCATTTGATAACCGAAGGTACATTTGACGGAATCGGTGAAGCTATGCTTGAAGGAGCAGCAGACGGTTATATGATGGGAGCAATATCCGGTTTCATTGCCGGAGGGCTGACAAGTCCAAAATGCTTTGTTGCTGGAACTGCAATTCTTGCTTCGGTTGGCTATGTAGCAATAGAAAACATAGAACCTGGTGATTGGGTTTGGGCATCTGATCCAGAAACCGGAGAAACAGAACTCAAACAAGTTGTACAGACATTTGTCAATGAAGCTACCGAGCTTGTTCACATTACTGTTAACGGTGAAGAAATTGTATGTACTACCGAGCACCCATTCTATTCACCTGTAAAGGGTTGGACTGCTGCGTGTAAGCTTCGCGCCGGAGACATCCTTGTTATGCTCAACGGTGAATACGTTGTAGTAGAGCAGGTTCAGCATGAGCTTCTCGAAACACCTGTAACTGTCTACAACTTCGAAGTTGAAGGTTTCCATACATACTATGTTGGTGACACCGGGGTGTTGGTACATAATACCTGCTCTGGTTCTTATGAAATATTTACCAAAGATAATCGGGTATATGTTGGCAAAGGAACAGCAGCAAGAATGGAGACTTCTGCTCGTCGATTAAAAAAATTGGGATATGAAATAGTGGACAAAGTATGGGAACCTGCACCCAACGGATATGTGGGCTTTATAGACGAATATATGAAAATGGCAAAACATAATTTTGACTTTGGAGGTAAATTAATTAATAAAATAATGAGTCCTGGTTTTAAAATATTTAGCATGTGGATGTAGAATTCAGCATTATTAGATTTTTTCATGTATTGGTTACTACATTAGTAGTAACCAATACCCAAATTTACCTTTGTGGAGGAAACTCATGAAATATGTAAATCGATATATCAATAATAATGAGCTGCGTTTTTTGGAGATTGGTGAACTAGACACTCCAGATGAAGTTTTATTATATAAGGATGAAAATAATATTGCCTTAGGTATGAATATGCTAAATTACTTAACATATTTCGACAACATCGAAAACCTTATTTTGTTGCCTGGCTTTTTACAAACTAGCAATTTGTTTTTTTTGTACGAAATAAAAAGCATCAAAACAATGATCATTGATTACGAAGAAACAACTCCCCTGACGAATTATTCCATAGATTTGTCTCACTTTATGCAACTTGAGTATTTATTTAGTAAGAGTTCGGAGAATTATCATAATTTAGATAAATGTAAAAGTCTCAGAAGTTTAATAGTTGTAAACTGGTATTCAACAGATATGGCTTCAATTAATAATAGCTGTATTGATTCATTATGTATATTAAAAGGTAAAACTAAATCTCTTAGTGGGATAGAAAAAACGAATTT
>CAZUJI010000082.1:0-6366 GCA_964620235.1 uncultured Eubacteriales bacterium | reverse complement strand
GGCGCCGGAACGAACAGAAACCAACAAGGGGTTTTCTAAATCGCCGAACTTTTTGCCGGTGATGCCTTCCATCTTGTCGATGTATTCCATAATTTGAGCTTGGATATCATCGTTGATTTTGCGGCCGTCCTCATAATATTGGGTACAGGCCTCGGTGGTTACGGTAAAGCCTTGGGGAACGGGAAGACCGATTTTGGTCATCTCGGCCAGGTTAGCACCTTTACCGCCAAGCAGCTCACGCATAGAAGCGTCGCCTTCAGAGAACAGGTAAACAAACTTGTGACTCATAGTTGAATCTCCTCCTAAAATAATAATACTTTTTATGGTATCCAATCAATTATAACACCTTATTCTAAAAAAGGAAAGAGAAAATTTAAAATTTTGCCAATATTTTAGAAAAAATGAAATAATTGGGGTACAAAACAATGAAATTTAGTAAAATTCACCCATTTTACAAAGTAAGGGCTATTTTTTGCCCTGATTTTGCTCTAACAAACGGCGCACCTCGGGTATGGCGCTGAGCACAGGGTAAAACAGCAGTGACAACACAAGACCGGCCACCCCCTGCACCAAATTGGCAGGCACACCGGCCAAGGCGCCGGCAAAGGTATACAATATACACTCGTAGGCAAAGTAACCGCCGGCCACCAAAAGCATATCTGCCACACCGGCCAAGGCAACGGCCAGCCAAGCGCCCTTGCCGCTTTTGGCTAACCGACGGTACAGCAGACCCGAAACGGCTGCCACCGCAAATTTAATAATAAAAGTGGGGGCAATATACACCGGGTGCCCGGTAAACAGATCGGCCAAGGCCGAGCCGATGCCGGCGGCCAGACCGCCGTAACCCGGACCTAAGATAATACCGCTGAGAATAACCACCGCGTCCCCGGGGTGGATATACCCGTTGACCCCGGGTGCCGGCACGTGAATGTGCAGCACCATAGTGGAAACACAAGCCAACGCGGCAAACAAAGCCGCCACCACCATTTTTTTGAAATCTGTTTTTTTCATTTTATCACTCCTTCGGTGCGCCGAACATATAAAAATATTTTAGCACTCTTTCGTAAATTTGTCTATAAAAAATTTTGGCTGCCCTCACCTGCCTTTGTGATTTTTTTGTGTTAAGGCGATAAATTATATTTTTATTATAAAAAGTTTATTTTTATGCTTCTATTTTGGTGAAAAGTTTGCTATAATAATATGAAAACCTTTAAAAGGGGTAATATTTGTGTTTGTTACCGTAAAAAACATAAAAATAGAATATACCGATACCGGCACCGGCACCCCCGTTTTATTGCTGCACGGCTGGGGGGCTTGCAAAGAGGTCTGGCAAGGGGTTATATCGCTGCTGCAGGGGCAATACCGCTGCATTGCGCCCGATCTGCCGGGCTGTGGCGGGTCGGGTCTGCCCGAGGCACCGCTGACGGTGGAAGATTACGCCCAAATCGTGCTGGAATTCTTAAAGGCCGTTGGGGTTGAAAGCCCCATACTTATGGGCCACTCCCACGGTGGGCGCACCATTTTAGAGCTGCTTACCAAGCATCAGCTGCAGCCCAAAAAGGTGATTTTATTCGGCAGTGCGGGCATACCCGCCAAAAAGACCCTGAAAAAATCGGCGCGGCAGTTCTTGTTTAAAACCGCCAAGCGTTTTTTACTGTTGCCGGGTATTCGCCGTTTTTCGGCCACCGCTTTGGACAGGCTGCGCCGTTACTTTGGCTCGGCCGACTACAACGCCGCCCCCGAGGTAATGCGCAAAACTATGGTGCAGGTGCTACACACCGATTATACCCAGCTTTTGCCAAAAATATCCACCCCTTGCTTGCTGATTTGGGGCGAGAACGACACCGCCACCCCCCTATGGCAGGGGCAGGTGATGGAAAAGGGCATACCCGACGCAGGGCTATGCGTGATTAAAAACGCGGGGCACTACAGCTTTACCGAGCAACCCGCGCAGGTCTACCCTATCTTAAAATCCTACTTGAATATAAGGTGATTTTTTTGGAATACGTTACCCTGATTTCGCTTTTGGCCATTGCCGCCGGCGGTATGGCTGCCGCTGTACGCCATTTGCAGATGCTGCAGCAAAGCTCCTACTTCCCTTCGCGGTATTTAAAGTGGTTAAAAACCGCTTGGAGCTTGCGTACTTTATGGTCGATTGTAGCCTTTGGGCTGGCCTTTTTAACGGTATTTTTCTCTTACAGCCCCGTATACCTTGTCTTGGTGGCACTGGTTTGTCTGGTACGCATCCCCCGCGCCAAAAGCGACTACAAGCACTCCATTAAAAAGCTGGTGTTTACCGCCCGCGTAAAGCGGCAATACGCCCTTTGCTGTCTGCTTTGTGTGGCTCCCGGCGTGCTGGGCTGGGCGTTTCATCTGCAATGGCTGATATACATTGGTATGTTACTGGCCTATGCTACGCCCCTGACCTGCCTTGTGGCTTGGACAATTTTGCAGCCGCTGGAGAAATCCATTTCGGCCTGGTACGTAAACGACGCTAAAAAAATGCTGCGCGCCCACAAGGGGCTGCGGGTGATCGGTATTACCGGCAGCTACGGCAAAACCAGTACCAAATACATTCTGGGCCGCATTTTAAAAGAAAAATACAACGTACTTATTACCCCCGAAAGCTACAACACCCCTATGGGCATTGTGCGCACCGTGCGGGGCAGCCTACGGCCCGAGACCCAGATTTTTGTAGCCGAAATGGGCGCCAAGAAAAAGGGGGACGTGGAAGAAATTTGCCGCATTGCCAACCCCGAGATGGGCATTATCACCTCGGTTGGCCCCCAGCATTTAGACACCTTTGGCAGCATTGAAACGGTGGCCGCCACCAAGTTTGAGCTGGCCGACCACTGCAAAAAGAACAACGGTCCCGTATTTTTGAATACCGACAACGAGCTGATTGCCCGACGGGCCGAAAATTACGCCACTGTAAGCTACGGCTTTGAGGGCAACCCCGATTACACCCTGCAAAACCTGAACTACACCGCCGACGGGCTGTGCTTTGATTTGGTGCAGGGTGGGCAAGCCATTCCGTTAACCACCCGCCTTTTGGGGCGGCACAACGCCCTAAACATTGCGGCGGCCGCGGCCTGCGCCCATAGGTTAGGGGTATCGGCCGAGGATATCCGCTTTGCGGTGGCCAGCCTTACCCCCGTAGAGCACCGCTTGCAGATGAAGCCCTTTTTAAACGGCAGTCTGCTGATTGACGATGCCTACAACGCCAACCCCGAGGGTTGCTTAGAGGCGGTACAGGTGCTGTCGAGATTTGCGGGGTACAAAAAAATCATCGTTACCCCCGGTCTTGTGGAGCTGGGCGCAAGGGAGTACGACTGCAACTTTGCTTTAGGTGCGGCAGCCGCCAAATATTGCGACGAAATTATTTTGGTGGGTCAAAAGCGGGCAGTGCCTATGCAGGACGCCATCAAAAAAACCGATTTTGACCCTGCCCACCTATTTGTTGTTGACCGTTTTGCCGATGCGTTGGCAAAGTTGGGGCATTTATGCGATAAAAACACCGTAGTATTATTTGAGAACGACCTGCCCGACAATTATGCCGGCTAAAAAAGAATTGGAGAGATAGTTATGAAAACTTGCGTTGCGGTACTGTTTGGTTGTGTTTCGGTAGAGCACGAAATTTCGGTCATTTCGGCAGTGCAGGCTATGCACAGCATGAACCGTGAAAAGTACGATATTTTGCCCATTTACGTAGCCAAAGACGGGCAGATGTACACCGGCGACACGCTGCTGAATATGGATGCCTACAAAAACACCTCTACCCTACTGGCTGCCTGCCGTCCCGTGTGTCTGTTGCGGCAAAACGGCCAGGTGGTTATGCAATATTTAAACCAAAAGCGGTTTAAAAAAGAGCCGCCCCGCGCCATTGACGTGGCTTTCCCCGTGGTGCACGGCACCAACTGTGAAGACGGCACCATTGCCGGCTATTTGCGTATGTTGGGCCTGCCCTTCGTTGGGTGCGACGTGCTTTCGGCCGCTTTGTGTATGGACAAAGCCGCCTCGAAGCGTCTGCTGGCCGCCGCAGGTCTGCCGGTGCTGCCCTGCATCACCTTTTCTTCGAGAGAGTACTTATTAAACAAAGAAAAAATCTGCCAAGAGATTGAGCAGGGCGTGGGCTACCCCGTAATTATCAAGCCGGTAAATTTAGGCTCCAGCGTGGGCATCTCTAAGGCTGAAAATGCCGCCGAGCTGCGTGCTGCGGTGGACCTGGCCTGCTCGTTTGCCAAAGAGATTTTAGCCGAGCACGCCGTAAGCGCCCTGCGCGAGATCAACTGCTCGGTACTGGGCGAGGGGGCCGACTGCCGGGCCTCGGCCTTAGAGGAGCCGGTGATGCACGACAAGATTTTGTCCTACGACGACAAGTACCGCTCGGGCAACAAGGGCTCTAAGGGTATGGCTTCGCTGTCGCGCAAGCTGCCCGCCGAATTACCTGAAGAAAAAACCGAAGAAATCCGTTCTATAGCCAAGCAGGCCTTTACGGTGCTGGGCTGCAGCGGTGTGGTGCGCATTGACTTTTTAATGGACGGCGACGACGGCGACAAGGTATATATTAACGAAATTAACACCGTTCCCGGCTCGCTCTCGTTTTATTTGTGGGAGGCCACGGGTATGCCCTACACCCAATTGCTGGACAATTTAATTGATTTGGCCTTTAAGCGGGCCCGCTCCAACGCCGAGCTGATGTTTACCATTGACACCAACATTCTCTCAGAGGGTGGATTTAAGTTTGGCGGCAAAAACGGCGGCAAGCTGTAGAGGTAGCCTATGACTGCTTTATTGGTTCGCTTATTTATTAAAAACCATACCCAAACCGACGACCCCAAGGTACGCACCGCCTACGGCTTGTTGGGCGGCGTTTTAGGTTGCGTTTGCAACCTGCTGTTGTTTGGGGTAAAGCTGCTGGCGGGGGTACTGTCGGGCAGCGTTTCGATTATCGCCGACGCTTTTAACAACCTGTCGGACATTGGCTCCTCGGTGATTGCCATGCTGGGGATGAAGCTGGCCGGCAAGCCTGCCGACCCCGAGCACCCCTTTGGCCACGGCCGAATGGAGTATATGTCGGCGGCGGTGGTATCGCTGCTGATTTTGCTGGTGGGCTTTGAGCTGCTGAAAAGCTCGGTGACCAAAATTTTTAACCCCGAGCCGGTATCGGCATCGGTGGCGGTGTGGGTGATTTTGGTAGCATCGGTAGCGGCAAAGCTATGGCTGTTTTTTGCCAACCGCTTTTTGGGCAAAAAGGTAGCCTCCACCGCCCTAAAGGCCACCGCGCAGGACTGTTTGAGTGACTCGGTAGCCACCTCGGCGGTTTTGGTGTCTTTGCTGATTTCGGTAACCACGGGGGTAAATATTGACCCGTATATGGGTGTAATTGTATCCTGCTTTGTAATGTACACCGGCATTAACACCGCCAAAGAGGCGTTAGACCCCTTGCTGGGCACCCCTGCCGACCCGGAGACGGTGCAGAATTTAAAAGCGGCGGTGCTGGAATTTGAGCCCTTTGTGGCCATACACGATTTAATCATTCACAACTACGGGCCGGGGCGGCGGTTTGCCTCGCTGCACGTAGAGGTGCCCTCGGGCATTGATATTGTATACTGCCACGAGCTGATTGATTTATGCGAAAAGCGATTGCAGGAGCGGTTTGGGATAGAAGCGGTTATTCATATGGACCCCATAGTAACCGACGACACCCGCGTGAACGAGATTAAGCAGGGGCTGATTCAAAAAATCACCGAATTTGACCCTGTATTACATATGCACGATTTTAGAGTGGTAGAGGGCGAAAATCGCACCAACCTGATTTTTGATTTGGTGGTACCGCCCAAATACAAATTAACCGAAGCAGCTCTAAAGGCCAAGGTGGGCGAGTTTGCCAAGGCCATAGACCCCACCTACGTTTGTGTAATTACGGTAGATTTGGATTTTAACGCCGGTGGCGAAAAATAAAAAAGAGTGCTTAAAGAGCTGGAAAACGTTTGAAACCAACATTTAAGGCAACGTTTTACTAAAAAATGTAAGCCGGATAACAAGAAAAAAACCACGGTAATGCATTACCGTGGCTTTTTTGGCGTTGCCCTCTCCGTCAGCCTTATGGCTGCCACCTCTTTGAGGTAAAAAGTAATAGGTAAGATTGAAGAAGTAATGTGCTGCTTCGCAACGAGATTTAAAATATCCTCCCACCGGCGTACGCCGGTCCCCCCTCCTTTAAGCAAGGAGGGCTTGCGGGACGGCAGCTTGCCGGCCCAACGATAGTTTTGGGGCGGTTTGTAGGGAATGCATTTATGCACTTCGTCGGCGAATTACCACCTCATCCACCGCAAGCGGTCCCCCTTCCCCTCAAGGGGAAGG
>CAZUJI010000081.1:0-6383 GCA_964620235.1 uncultured Eubacteriales bacterium | reverse complement strand
ACGTAGCAAAAGCGCTGGTATTGCTCCTGCAAAAAGGGGCTGTCGGGCTCATCGGCGGTGGCAAAGTGGGTAAAAATACCTATAGGGGTTAAGCAGGGTAGGGCGCAGGCCTCTAAAATTTCGGCAACGCTTTGCTTTGCCCGCTCCATAGTGCGGCAGTCAAAGCCTAAGCGACCCATACCGGTGTCTAACTTAATATGTATTTGTATAACGCGGTTGTCGGCAGTCGCTGCATTGGCTGAAAGGGCCTTGGCATAGGCCAAGTCGGGCACGGTTTGATGTATTAAGTGACGTGCCAAAAGCGTAGCGTGGGGTGGGGTATAGCCTAAAATTAAAACGTTTTTTAACCCTAAACCGCGCAATTCCATAGCCTCGTCTACGCCGGCAACGGCAAAGGCTGCTGCCCCCAATTGTTGGTACAAGGGCGCCAGCGTTGCAGCGCCGTGGCCATAGGCGTCGGCCTTTACCACGGGGCAATAGGGCACGTCACCGGTGTGTGCTTTTAATATTTCCCAATTTTGGCGGGCGTAATCTAAATTGATTTCGGCCCAGGTGCGCCGGATCGGCTTCACAAGCAACATCTCCAAAAAATACAATATTCTACTTTATTATACGCCCATTTGCGGGTAAAAATCAACAGTAGATTTTGTTAAGCAAACACGAATAATCCAAGCAGGTTCGTATTGCTCGTGTTTGCTTAAATCGGCCGTTGTAGGTAAAGGGCCGTCTGTCGCGCCAAAAACATCCCGGGAATGGATAAAAATCCCCACAAAACCGTAAACAAAAGGCATACCTGCCCCAAAAGATGAAACCGCAGGTGACTGTAGTCCCACACGCCCAAACCCAGTAACCGATTGCATACCAAGCCAAAGGTAAATTCTACCCCCGTAACCAGCAAGGCCCCCGCCACGCAGCGGTAAAGCAAGGGCGCGGTTTTAAATCGCTGCCCCAAATATCCAAAGCCGCAAAAGCATAACCCGCCCGCCAGCCACATACTGGGGTGGGTGTAGCCCCGCCAAAGTACTTCAAGCAAGCCGTATACCGTGCCGCCCAGGGCAAATTGTACCCCGCGCACCGGCCAAAGGGAGCGCCGACGATAGTTCGCCGTAATCTGCAACGCGTTATCCATAAAACCACCTCTAAAATAGCCTGCCCCATCGGCGGTAAAATATGTGAAGAAACGGCCTCGGGCTCTAAATTTATACTTGGGGCGTCAAGTCGGCTTGCACAAGCGGTAAAAGTATGCTATTATGTTGGTATCTTTTGTACTGGAGTCGAAGCCGATGCTGTTGCAGCTACAACACGTTTTTAAATATTTTGGGTCTACCCCCGTTTTAGAGGATATCTCAGCCACCATAGAGCCCGGCGACCGTATTGGTCTGGTGGGCATTAACGGCGCGGGTAAATCTACCCTGCTTAAAATTATTATGGGGGACTTATTGCCCGATAACGGCCTGCCTTTGCAGCCCGCCGAGGTGCGCTTTGCCGGCGGTAAAACCGTAGGGTATTTAGAGCAGCTGGGGGATATGCTGCCCCATAACTCGCTGTACGACGAGGCGATGCGCGCCTTTACCCCCGAGCTGCAGGCACGGCAACGTTTAGCCGAGTTAGAGCGTCTGTTGGCCGTAGACCCCACCGACGCCTTACTGCAAGAGCACGGTACCGTTTCTACCTTTTTAGAGGACCGCGACGGCTATAATTTAGACAGCCGCGTAAAAAAAGTGCTGCACGGTATGGGCTTTGACCCCCAAACCCACCAAAAAAGGGTAGAGGTGCTTTCGGGCGGCGAGCGTACCCGTTTAGGGCTTTGCAAGCTGCTGCTGCAAAAGCCGGATATTTTAATTTTAGACGAGCCCACCAACCATTTGGATTTTATCACCCTAAACTGGTTAGAGGGGCATTTAAAAGAGTACAAGGGCGCGGTTTTGGCCGTGTCCCACGACCGCTATTTTTTAGACGCGGTGTGCACCCGCATTTGGGAGCTGGAGCACCGAAAATTATCCCTATACAAGGGCAATTACACCGCCTTTTTGCCCCAAAAAGAGCACGCGCGGCAAACCGCGCTGCGGCAGCGTAAGGCTCAGCTGGAGGAAATGCAAAAGCTGCAGGAGTACGTAGACAAAAATTTGGTGCGGGCCTCTACCACCAAAATGGCCCAAAGTCGCCGCAAGCAGTTAGAGAAAATGGAGCTTACCCAGGTAGACCGCGTGGCCGAGACCGAGGTGCGGCTGCAGTTTGCCTACGATGCCGAGCCCTATAACGACGTGCTTACCGTAAAAGATTTGACCTTAGCGGTGCAGGGGCGTACCTTAATACAAAATTTATCCTTTGCCTTAGAGCGGGGTGACCGTTTATTGATTGCCGGCCCCAACGGTACGGGCAAATCTACCTTGTTAAAAACCATTATGGGGCAGCTGCACCCTGCCGCAGGCACCATTCACAAGGGTAACGGCATTAAATCCAGCGCCTTTGCCCAAATTTTAGAGCCCCGTACCGGCCGCGTGATTGACGCGATATGGGACAAATACCCCCACTACACCGAGTTAGAGGTGCGCAGCCTGCTGGCGCGGTTTGCCTTTCGGGGCGAGGATGTGTTTAAATCGGCGGCGACTCTTTCGGGTGGCGAATTGGCGCGGCTGCGGTTTGCCGAAATTTATTTAGAGCGGGCCAACTGCTTGTATTTAGACGAGCCCACCAATCACTTGGATATTTTTATGCGCGAAACCCTAACCGCCGCCCTTACCGAGTATACGGGTACTCTTTTGGTGGTAACCCACGACCGTTATTTAATGCAAAGGCTGGCCTGCCCGATTTTGTATATTGAAGAGGATAAAACCACCCTTTACCCCAACTATGCCGCTATGGAGCGGGGGTTATTTACCCCAACCGCCGCTCCCACGCCCGAAAAAAAGCCTAAGGCCGAGCCAAAAGAGGGCCCAGGCAAGAATTTAAAAGAAAACCGTCGCCAAAAGGCCGAGTTGCGCAACGCCTTAAAAAAGACCGAGCAGAATATCGAAGCCTTGAGCCAAACCGTCGCCGAGTTAGAGGCCAGGTTAGAAGACCCTGCCGTTACCAGCGACCACCTTGCTCTGCAAGAGGTGTGCGACACCTTAGAGGCCACCAAAGCCCGGCTGGACGAAGCCTACGAGCTTTGGGGCGACCTCTCAGAGAAAATGGAACAGTTTGCAGAATAAAGCAAAACCCCAACTGATATGCGATGTAAATTCCTTGCGTGATTTTCGATATGCACTATCGTGCTTGATATGTGCTGCGCACACGATATGTCCTACGGACGCGAATAAGGATTTATGTCATATCGCGGTTACCGATAGGTAAACATATCGAATTTTACGAAGTAAAATATATCGAATTGCGAAGCAATATATCGCAAAAAATATTTATCTCTTAAGATAGTAAAAAAGCTGTGTAGAAAATTTCTACACAGTTTTTTACTGTCCTCAAGAGTACAACCGATAAGGTTGGGGTTGTTTCTTATTTCAATTCCAAAATTTCGTCGGCGTAGCCGCAAAGGGTGCCAATGATTTTTAACCAACGACGCACCGTGGCAACGTCGTACTGCATAGGGCCGGCAATGGCGTGGTTGTAATAGGTTTTGCCCTCCTGCTGCCACTCTAAAATCCAAAGCTCGGGGGTGTCGGCCTCGGCGGGGGTGCAAACCCTGCAGCTGCTGTTGGGCTCTGCCGTAACGGCGCCCTCGGCCAGCAGGCGGGTGGAGCCGTCGGCGGCGTAGGCCGTAATTTTATATTTTATGGCCTGCTCTTTCAGGGTGTCGTTAGCCAAATATACCGCCATTTCGCCCTGCAGCTCTTGCCGCACCGCCATTAGGGCCACCATTTGCTGGGCGTTACGAATCCAAAAATAAGGGAGCTTTTTGCAAAAGTCGCTGTCTACCACCGAGTAGTTAAACAGCATCGGCCACATATCTAAAAGCGACCACCAAATCACGCCGGTTTTGGTCCAGCGCTGCGAACGGAACAACTCAATAGCGTCCTTAAAAATCAAGCTGCACAAAAAGTTTACCGCAACCGTCCAATCCTTAAATTCCTCCATCACAAAATCTCGGCCAAAGTATTGCAGGCAGGCCTCGCGGCTAAAGTGTCGCCAAATGGTAAAGTATCCGTCGTCTTGGTGCAAAGCCAGCGAAAGGCCGCGGGGTTGGTCCCACAAACGCTCTACTCTTGGCTGCTCGCGGGCAAATATAGCGGGGTTGGGGGCAATGGCGTTCATATGAATGGGCCCCGTCTCGCCAATGAATTTTGATTTAAGCGCCCGCAGCTCGCCAAAATATTTATCGGCCGTTACGTATAGGTGCGACTCAGGCTGAAAATGGGTGCAGGGCAGCTTTTTGCGCCGTTGCGTAAAGCAAAGGTCTGAGGTAAAGGGTGAGCTTTCTACGTAGCTGCGATAGGGGTCGTAGCGCAAAACCGCCTCTTTTAATATCTGCCGCGAGATACGGTTTTGCGAGGGCAGCAGGGTCGAGAACTCCTGCGCCCACATCATCGCCTCGTCGTTTTCGTTGTCGCCGCACCAAACCGCCAGGCTGGGGTGATTGCGCAGCTTTTCTATGATTTGCTTTGCCTCGGCGGCAACCTGACGGCCGTAGTTTTGGTCTAATGACGGAATCTCGCAGGCAAGCATAAAATCCTGCCAAACCAAAATGCCGTGGCGGTCGCAGTAGTCAAAAAAGGCGTGGTCCTCGTAAAATCCGCCGCCCCAAATGCGCACCATATTGCAGTGCAGGTCGCGCACCATCTCTAAACCGCGCTCTACGTTAGTTCCCGATAAAGCCGGCAGCACGTGGGAAGGCTTCCAGTTGGTGCCGCGAATATACACCCTTTGCCCGTTGACCACAAATACAAACTCGCCGCTGCCGTCGGCCAAAATATCCTCGGTGCGCTCTAAGCGAACGGTGCATACACCCCAATCCGATTCCCATTTGGCAACGGGCTGCCCGTTTTGCAGCATTTCAATTTCAATATGGCACAAATCCGGGTCGCCGTAGCCTTGGGGCCACCATAGCTTTACCTGCTCGCGGGGGAGCGAGAAAAAGTCGTTGCCCTGGGTAAACCAAATCTTCTTCTCGGCCGAGTACAAGGGCTGCCCCTTGTAAGAGAAGGTATACCGTAACGTGTGGTCGCCCAAGTAAGCCTTGGGAGTGATATAACTCCAGTTAAAGCATAGGCCAACCTGCGTGTCGGTAATCGAGCGGGTGTACAAATACACCTGATCAAAGCGGCAGGGGGGCAAATACTCTAAATACACGGGCCGCCAAATACCGTGGGTTAAAAGGCGCGGGGCATTGTCCCACCCCCATTGGTAGCGGGCCTTGCGCAGGTGGGTTTGCGAGTCGTATTGGCTGATGCGGGCGTGGGCCAGCGAGAACATATCCCGCTTATGCTCTCTGGCCCACAGCTCGCTGCTGCGAATCAAAACCGTTAAGCGGTTGCCTGTGGGCTGCAGCTTGCCCTCTACCGGCAGGCGGTAGGTTAGGTGCATATTGCTGCAGTCGGCCAGCTTTTCGCCGTTTAAATACACTTCGGCAATGGTGTCAATGCCCTCAAATACCAGCTGCTGTGCCCAACCCGCAGGGGCGGCGGGGGCATCAAAGGTGCAGCTGTAGGTCCAATCGTCTATAATTTCAAAGGGCATCATCGCATCCGGACGGTCGGGCGGGCAAAGCTCGTCCACCAGCCCCAAACGCTGCAATTCAAACTCAGCATTGCCGGGCACGGTGGCGGTGTCGGTAATTTTTTGGTCGCGCTCGGGCAGGGTAAAAGAAAAATCCCATTGTCCGTTTAGGGTATGGCGAATGGCTTGGTTTTGCATAAACAACACTCCCAAATACAAGTTTACAAGCCCAGTATACCTTTTTAGGCCAAAAATGCAAGATATTTAAAATAAAATAGGAAAATATATAAAAGAATAGTAAGATTTTGCAAATTTTGCAAAATAAAAAAGCCGGAGATAACTCTCCGGCCGTGGATTATTTACTTTCGTGTTCTGCTTTGATTCTTTCGTTGATTTCGGCATCTAATCCATTTGGGAGATATTGCAGGTCGTATTCTTTAATACTGATGGAGGCAATATCTGCCTTGGGGCCACATTGGGGGAAATTAACTAACCAGGTGCCGTTCACAAATTCCGGGTCACTAATCCACCCCTGCATACCTTTATGCACGCCTTCTTTGGCGTAGCGCTCTTTTTCTACGATAACCTCTACACAATCCATTTCTTTCATACTATCTTTCTCCTTTTAATTATCGGTATAAAAGAATGTTTGACTTATTTATCCCATAATTTGTTCAGCGTTATACTGCATGGTATATTCATCCGGTACCCGGCAGAGATATTCTCCACGAAGT
>CAZUJI010000080.1:0-6428 GCA_964620235.1 uncultured Eubacteriales bacterium | reverse complement strand
GAAGCGGCTGGCGCCGTCGATTTCGGCCGCCTCAAAAATCGAGGGTTCGATATTCTGCAACCCCGACAGAAAAAAGATCATATTATACCCCGTCCAGCGCCAGGTAATCGAGATAATAATCAGCACCTTGGCAAACAACGGGTCGGTCAGCCAATTTAGCGGTTGGCTTGTAATGCCTATGTGCATCAGCAATCGGTCGATTAAACCGTTGGCCGAGAATAGGCTTTTCATAATCAAAGAGTAAGATACCAGCGAGGTAACGCAGGGCAAAAAAATAGCGGTGCGATAAAACCCACGCAATCGTAGCTTTTTATCGTTTAATACCACCGAAATGCTCAAGGCCAAAAAAATCATAATGGGTACTTGCACAATTAAATATAATAGGGTGTTGGTCAACGCCTTTTTAAAGGTATCGTCTTTAAGCAGACGCGTATAATTTTGCAAACCGGCAAATTGCAGTTGGTTGCCGGGCCCGCTTTTTAAAGAAAGTAGAAATGCCTGCACCATAGGGTAAAACACAAAAAAGGCAATTAAAGCCGTGCTAAAGGCAACAAAACACCATCCCCATATATTTAACGGGCTTTTTGGGCTGGTTTTATGGGTCTTCACACTACAACCTCCATTGCCTAACGAATGATAATAGATTCGCCTCGGGTCTGCGCGCTTTTGAGTGCGTCATCTATATTTGTTCCTTGCAAAACCGATTGTACGGTTTCGGTTAAAATATCCTCAATATTATAGGTGTATAATCCGTAGTTTACGGTAGGAATTTCTTCTGTCCATTCTGCAAAATCCAAAAAAATGCTCTGCCCGCCAAAAAACGGGTGGGGCTTTTTATAATTTTCGGTGTTGTTGGCCGACTTTAGGGTGCTTACCAAACCAATCTCCTGCACCAGCTCGTTAATCAACTGGGTATTGCCGGCAAAAGTTGCGGCCAAAAAATCCTCGGCCAGCTGCGGGTTTTGCGCGTTTTGCAGTACGTACCAGCCCGACCCGCCAATATTAGAGGCGTTTTTAGCATTCTCTACGTCACTTAAGCGGGGTAGGGGAGCAACGGCCCATTTGCCGCTTTGATCCTCGGCGGCGGTAATGCTGGAGGCAATCCAACAGCCGGTGGGTACGGTTGCCACGTCACCCTTTTGAAAGGCGCTTACGTAATTGTCCCAGCCCGAAATGGTGGTAATAATATCTGCTTCCATTAGCTTTTTATAGGTGCGCATGGCCTGCTTTAAAGCATCGTTGTTGGCAATATCCACGGTTTTTCCGTCGGGCTGCACGTACCACTTACCGGCCGATTGCAGCATTACCCTGAGTAGCCCCAAATCGCTGGGGTCTAAGGTGAGCATATTCTTGCCGGTTTTTTGTTTTACGTCTTTGCCGATTTCAACATATTCGTCCCAGGTCAGGTCTTGTAAATCCTCGGCAGAATATCCGGCTTGCGATAAATAGTCGGTGCGGTAAAATAAGGCGGCTACACCGCTGTCAAAGGGCACGCCGTACAGTTTGCCGTCGACGGTCATTACGTCTAACTTGTAGTCTGCAAAATTTTCAGGGTCTACCGATGCCGAAAGGTCGCGCAGCTCACCGGGGTAAGATTGTAAATAGTATTGAATACGGTAGTCTTCAATCAATACAATATCCGGCAAGCCCTTGTAAACCCCCGACGAAAGGGAGGTGTTCAGACTTTGCACAATGTCCGACTGCGCCATACTCACCACGTTAACCGTAACCTCGGGGTGATCCTTTTCGTAATGTGCTTTGGCAATTTTGGCCGCCTTGACGTTAAAATTGTCATCCCATGCCCAAATGGTTAGTGTTTGGTTATTCATTTCAGGCATACGCCTTTGGCAGCCGGTTGCCGTAAATAATAAAATCAAAGTTAATAAAAGAATAAAACACTTGTATCGTTTCATAAATTTAACCTCCGTAATTTTTTATAGGTTTTGTTAAAATACGGCGATTATACCAAATTTACAAAACAAAAAACGCCTAAAGGATAAACCTTTAAGCGTTTTGGTGCCGCTGGCCGGACTTGAACCGGCACGGTATTGCTACCGAGGGATTTTAAGTCCCTTGTGTCTGCCTATTCCACCACAGCGGCAAAGATATCCTAATTATTATAGCCGCCAAAGTCCATTCTGTCAACCGTAAATTTCAAATTTTTTAAAAAATTTTTATTACACCTATTTGTAGGAATGCTACAAAGCAAAGTTTTAAATTTGTTCAATTTTTTTATAAAAACCCCTTGCAATCTGTGCTTATATGTATTATACTTTTAATAAAAGTGGTGAAAAGTGGAGATTAAATCCATATAAGTGTTAAAAAGTGGGAAAGGAGATGCGTTTTTATGTTTTACGGCGAGTTTAAAAACAGTATTGATGCAAAAGGGCGCATTTCTGTTCCCGTTAAGTTCCGCAAAGAGCTGGGCGAGTCCTTTATTCTTTGCCGCGGCATTGAGGGCAAGCGTTGCCTTTGCATTTACCCCGAGGCAGCTTGGGCCGAGCTGGATGAAAGAATCCGACAATTGCCCAGTGTTAAATCCGCCAAGGTAAAACGGTTTTTATATGCCGGCGCCACCACGTTAGAATGTGACTCTCAAGGCCGCGTGCTCTTGCCACAAAATCTGCGAGAGTATGCCGCCGTCGAAGGCGAAGCCTTTGTTTTGGGTATGTCTACCCATCTGCAAATTTGGAACATCGAGGCCTGGAAGCAAGAAAACGAAGATTGCACACCCGAGTCGATTGGTTCGATTATGGAAGAACTCAATTTTTAGAGGGTATAGAGTATGGAATTTTCGCACAAGCCTGTGTTATTAGATGAAACCATCGCGGCACTACAGATTCGCCCGCAAGGGATATATGTAGACGGCACAGCCGGCGGGGCAGGGCATTCCTCCGCCATTGCCCGTCAGCTGGCCGGCGGCCGCTTAATCGCTTTAGACCGTGACCCCGACGCCGTAAAGGTTGCCACAGAACGTTTGGCGCCCTATAACGCAACGGTGGTACAAAGCAACTACAGCCAAATGGATGCGGTGCTGCAATCCTTAGGTATTTCGGCGGTAGACGGCGTTTTAATGGATTTAGGCGTTTCTTCTTGGCAGTTAGATAATAAAGAGCGCGGCTTTTCGTACCAGGCCGACGCCCCTTTGGATATGCGTATGAGCCAAAGCGGCCCCACTGCGGCAGATTTGGTAAATACCATGCAGCTGCAAGAGCTTACTGATATTTTTCGTTTATACGGCGAAGAAAAGTTTGCCTTTAAAATAGCAAAAAATATCGTACAAGCCCGTCAACAGTCCCCCATTACCACGACTCTGCAGTTGGCTGAGCTGATTAAAGACAGCGTGCCTGCCGCCGCACGGCGAGACGGTCACCCCGCGCGTAAATGCTTTCAAGCCTTGCGCATTGCCGTTAACGGTGAGTTAGACGGCTTAGAGCAGGGCATAGACGCCGCCTTTTCGGTATTAAAGCCGGGGGGCATATTGGCCATTATAACCTTCCATTCGTTAGAAGACCGTATTGTAAAACAGCACTTTGCAAAATTATGCACCGGGTGCGAGTGCCCGCCGGACTTCCCGGTTTGTGTGTGCCATAAAACGCCCAAAGCAAAAACCGTATTTAAAAAAACGGTGGCTCCAAGCGCCGCCGAGCAGGAAGAAAACCCCCGCAGCCGTAGCGCAAAATTGCGGGCAATACAAAAGATTTAAAAAGGAGTAAGAAGCGTGAACAACGTAAAATACTACAAAAGCAGCTTAGCTTACGATTTTGATATGTTCATGCCCAAGGAGCAGCGCACTGTAGAGAAAGCACCCTCACAAATTATTCCTATGCCCACAAGGCAAAAGGCCGCCGGCCGTCGGGTAAAAACCGCCAAGCGTGCGGCTACCGGCAGGGTAGGCATTACCCTTGTGCTTATTGGTGTACTTTTAATGGTTTGCGCAAACATATATATAAGAGCAGAAATCACCTCTATCAATTCGAAAATTGATAAGGTCAAGAGCGAAATCGTAGAGTTAGAGAGTGAAGAGGTGCGCTTGGGAATGGAGCTGGAACGCAAGGTTTCCTACGCCAACTTAGAACAAGCCGCCAAAGATTTGGGTATGCAGAAAATTGAAAAGAGTCAAATGGTGTATATCCGCACAAATACCAACGAACAAGATATATTGCAAGCAAGCCTGGATGAATAACAAATAAGCACGAGAGTTAAGACTTTTGTTTTGACTCTCGTTTTCGGCATAATTTGACAGGTGTATTCCATATACTTTTTAAGAAGAAAGGTGGCGTTATCGTGGCAAATTCGGGCGTAACAAAAACAATGTGGTTCAGAATGTTAATCGTTATGGTCTGCCTTTGCGTAGGCTTTTTTGGCATTTCCGGCGTTCGGTTGGCTATGATTATGCTGGTTGACAGCGAGTTCTACCAAACCAAGGCCGCCGAGCAGCAATTGTACGACACCGTTTTAAGCCCGGCACGTGGCAATATTTACGACGCAAATATGAACCTGTTGGCCACCAGCGCCACGGTTTGGACGGTTTACATAACACCGAACGGGTTTAAAAATATCAAGGACGATGCCAAAAAAACGGCCGTTAAAGAGGATATTGCCCGTAATCTGTCTGCCATTTTAGAGTTGGAATACGAAGCCGTGCTGGAACAGACCGAAAAATCCTCCAGCTACGTAATTGTTAAACGAAAGGTAGAAAAGCCCCAGGCCGATAAAGTGCGCGCCTACATCGCCGAAAGCGAGTTGAAAGTGGGGCAGTATATCGGCTTGGATGAAAGTACAAAGCGCTACTATACCAACGATAATCTGGCCTCGGTGGTTTTGGGCTTCGTGGGTGACGATAATCAGGGCTTAAGCGGCTTAGAGTTAAAGTACGACTCCCAGTTGAAGGGTATCCCCGGCCGCGTGGTGGCCGCAAAAAATGCCCAGGGCGCCGATATGCCCTTCTCTTACCAAAAAATTATCGAGGCGCAAGCCGGGAACTCTTTGGTTTTAACCATAGATACCTATATGCAGTACGTCTGCGAAAAGCATTTAGAGCAGGCTGTTATAGACAACAAGGTTAGCGACCGCGGCGTTTGCATTATTATGAATGTAAACACCGGCGCCATACTTTCTATGGCGGTAAAAGGGGATTTTAACCCCAACGACCCCTTTACGCTCTCGGCTGCGGATTCGGCGCTTTTAGAGGGCTTAGAAGGGGAGGAGCGCACCGCTAAATTGTTAGAGTTGCGCAACGCTCAATGGCGAAACAAGGCTATTTCTGACCCTTACGAGCCGGGCTCGGTATTTAAATTGATTACCGCTGCTGCCGCTTTGGAAGAGAGCGTAACCAACCATAGCCACAGCTATTATTGCCCGGGGTATATCGTTATCTCCGGCCAACGGTATCATTGTCATAAGCGCTCGGGTCACGGTAGCGTAAGCCTTACCCAGGCAATGCAAAACTCCTGCAACCCGGCCTTTATTACTATGGGCCAAACCATGGGTGCAGGCACGTTCTATAAGTATTTTGACGCCTTTGGTCTTACCCAAAAAACCGGCATCGACCTGCCGGGCGAATCCGGCTCGATTTTCCATAGCGAGAAAAATATGGGCCCCACCGAGCTGGCCTCAACTTCCTTTGGTCAAACCTTTAAAATTACACCTATTCAGTTAATTACCGCTATTTCTGCCACCATTAACGGCGGGTATTTGGTACAGCCCCACGTGGTAGAAAAAATTGTAGACGCCAACGAAAACATCGTCAGCACCGTAAGCTCTACCGTAAAACGGCAGGTGGTTTCAGAGCAAACTTCTATCACCATGCGCGAGATGATGGAGTCGGTGGTTGCCGACGGTGGCGGTAAAAACGCCTACGTTAAGGGGTATCGCACCGGCGGTAAAACCGGTACGTCGCAAAAGGTAGCCGAGATGTTAGAAAGCGGCGAAAGTGGCTTGTACGTTGCCTCGTACTGCGGCATTGCACCGGCCGACGACCCCGAAATTGCCATTTTGGTGCTGTTAGACGAACCCCACGGCGACGCCTATTACGGCGGTACCATTTCTGCACCGGTTGCAGGCCAAATTCTGAGCGAGGTTTTACCCTATATGGGTTACGAGCCCCAATATAGCGACGAAGAGTTGCAAACCATGACGGTAAAGGTGCCCAATGTGGTGGGCAAAGCCTTAACCGAGGCCAAGGCCGCCATTGCTGCCCAAGGGTTAAATGTAAAAGTAGTAGGCAACGGCTCCACCGTAGAACGTCAATTGCCCGACGGCGCGCAATCGGTATACAAAGACGGCATCGTTGTGGTTTACACCGATCCCACAACCGATTTTAATATGACCACCGTTCCCGATTTTAGCGGTTTAACCGTTTCGGGGGCTAATAAAGCGGCTGCCGATGCAGGGTTAAATATTGAATTCTTTGGCACCACGCTTTC
>CAZUJI010000079.1:0-6451 GCA_964620235.1 uncultured Eubacteriales bacterium | reverse complement strand
TTTCTTCGTCTTTGAATTTTAATTCGGCCTCATACCTTTGGGTTAAAGATTGCTTTTCTAACTGTTGCTGACTGTCTAACCGATCCAACTTGCCTTGTAGGGTAAGAATCTCATTGTCCTTTTCTTGCAGGGCGTTTTGTATGGCCAACGTGGCCTTGGTGCGAATCACCTGCACCTCGCCCTTGAGTCGCTCGATCTCGGCATTTTTGTCGGCCAGCTCCCGCTCTTTTTCAGAGGCTTTTTTGGCGGTGGCCAATTCTACGGCGTTGCGCTTTTCGGTTTCAAAGGCTTGCTCTCTTTGGCGGATTTCTCTGTCGAAGGCTTGGTCTCTGACCTGCTTTAAAATGGCGGCGTAGCTAACCTCGTTCACCTCAAAAACCTCTCCGCAATTGGGGCATTTGATCTCGTTCATACTGCGTACTTCCTTTACGTATCGGTGGGACTTGCAATTCTTTATTCATTGTACCAAAAATATGTAAAAAACGCAATCCGATATTTAAGAAAAGAGGAAATAAACGTAAATCGTGTCAACGCGCTACCTCATAGTGATGGTGCCTTTGGGTTTGCTGTCTACCGCGTTTTCAAAAAATACGGCTTTGCTGACGACGGCCAGGTAGTCCTCCGGGTCAACAAAATGGTAATGCTCGGCGGCGATCTCCAGCGCTTCTTTTAACTGCAACATAGTTGCAAATTGATGCTTGCAGGCGCCAACGCAGTAGCAGTCGCACACCAGCCCCGAGATCTGGCCGTTTTTAAACCCGAATTCCACCTCGTAGGGCCGGCTGCCCAGTACGATCGCCCGACCCCGGCCGTGGTCTAACTCTATATAGGCCACCTGGTTTTGCATATAGTATTCGTGCCCGCGCTCGGCCGCTTCATTGCTGATCTTCATCGCCCCCAGGTCGTTCAAGGCGAAAGTATCGCCTTCGTTTGCCGCTACGTAATCCTCATCTTCCTTTTCGGGCGGGAAAAACCAGGTGCGGATCTGCCGGTATGTAAGGGCGCCGCCGTCAATGGTGAGCAGGTGCGAGCCGGCCAGGTGAAATTCGCCGATGACTTCGGTATCGGCCACGGCAATGACCCGCTTGTAGCCGGACAATTTAATTTTAAAATTGTAGTTGACTTCTATCACGCGCCCCCGCAGACCCTCTAACTTGCCCTCTACGAACACAACGTCGCCCCGTTTCAGGTCAAATTGGTCGTTATAATATGCGCAGGTGATGTGCCGCTGGGGGAAGTGCACGTCCACCACCGACCGCTTGGCGCGAAATGCGCCGTCAAAGGTATGGGTGTGGTTGGTTTGTGCGTAGAGCCCCTTGGTTTCGGGCTCGGCGGTAAATCCGATCTTAAAACTCATGCTTCATTCTCCTCTTCCGTTTGTTCAGTAACTTTGCCGGTTAAAATATGGCTTTTCAGGGTAATGATCCGGCCCTCTCTTCTAAAGACCCACACGTTTACGGCGGGTTGCTCGTACCACACATCGGTTTCTTTTTTACCTTGGACTTTACTATAAAAAATAAGTAAAAAATAAGTAAAAAATAAGTAAAAAATAAGTAAAAATAAAAAACCGCCGAAGTAATGTAACTTCAGCGGTTGGTTTATTCGTGCTTGTCGCCGGTGGCGGGGCCGTTGAGCAACTTGCCGTCCCCGGCAAAGCGGGAGCCGTGGCAGGGGCAATCCCAGGAGTGCTCCTGGGGGTTGTATTTCAACGCGCAACCCAGGTGAGGGCAACGGGGAACGGTGGGGGTCAAAAGTCCTACCGCCGAGGAAAAGACGTTGGCGGCCAGTTGGGGGCACCATATACTGCGGCCGGGGTCAAAGACCGGGACAAAAGGGTTGGGTCTGTTTTGCACCAGGTCACAAAGGAGTTCTGCCGCCACCATAGACGAGGTCATACCCCATTTGTTAAAGCCGGTGGCCACAAACAGGTGGGGCGTGCTTTTGGCATAGCGGCCGATATAAGGCAGACCGTCTAAGGTCATACAGTCCTGGGTGGCCCATTTGCCCACCACTTTGGCCCGGGGATACTGCCGCCGGGCAAAGGTTTCTAATGTCTGCCAGTTGCCGCCTTTGTGACCGGTGCGGTGCCCACCGCCGCCCAATAATAACCAATTTTTATAATTGCGGAAGGACAGCCCGGTCATGGCCGTATCCACAAACATACCGCCAACGTCCGGGGCATTCTCCAAAGCCAAAACGTAGGAGCGGTGCTGGTATATTTTAAAAAAATACCCGCCGTGTTTGTTCAAAAAAGGGAAGTGGGTGGCCACAATGGCCTTTTGATACCCAATCTCACCCCGGTTGGTCACCGCTTTGTGGGGCAGTACTTCCAAAACCTTGGTATGTTGATAAACGGGCAGGTCCCGGACCAGGGCAAAGGCGAATTTTAAGGGATGAAATTGGGCCTGGTTTTTGACCATCACGGCGCCGGCCACCTCTACGGGCAGGTCTACCCCGGGGCAAAAGCGGGCGTCTGCTCCCAAATGGCTCAGGGCGGCGACCTCGGCCTCGATTTCAGCTCGGTTGTCGGTGGAGTACACGTAAGCGTCCCGGATTTGGTAGTCGCAATCTATCTTTTGGCATAGGCGGGCGTATTCCCGGGCGGCCTGTTGTTGCGCCTGCAGGTAGAGTCCGGCTTTTTCCGCTCCGAGTTTTTGTATCATACGGTGGTAGAGCAGGCCGTGTTGCAGGGTGATCTTGGCGGTGGTGTTTTGGGTCACGCCGCCGCAGATCTGCCCGGCTTCTGCCAAAACACAGTCCACCCCGGCGTTTTGTAGCCTATATGCACACAAAATACCGGCCATTCCTCCGCCGATGATCAGCACCTCGGTCCTGGCCGGTAATTTTTGTTCATTTTTTAATTCCGGTAACGCGGTTTTGGCCCAAACAGACTCCATTTTCCACACCTCTGAGGTGTAGTATCTGCCGGTTTGCGGGGGATTATTCTTTTGCGTGTTTGCTGAATAGGGATGAAAAGCCTTTTTCTATCCAGCCGGCCAGGGTGGTTACCACCAAAGAAAGCAAAAGCGAAGCGATAAACACCGCCGGCACCACCACGAAATAGTAGCCCAAACGGTCGGGCATATGGGGGACGCTTTGATTTAACACTCCGTAGGCCGCCTTGTCAAAAATCCAGGACACTAAATACCCGCCAAAGCACAGTCCCGACATCCATTGCAGCACCCCCGACAATGCGGCAGGGCATTTTTCGTAATTTCTGTTTACAATAAATACGAACACCAAGGTGGTTAAAACCACGTTAAAAATCGAGGGGTAGTCGCACCAGTCGCCCCAAATAAAGGTGCTGCCCTGAGAGCGCCAGTAGGTATAGCTACCCGAGGCAAGCCAGGTGCCCAAAATCAGCAAAAGGTTGGTGACGGGCTTGATTTTTATGCCGTATTCGCTAACGTAGCAGCCCAAAAAGTAGTAGGTCAGGGGGTACAGCCGCGTCCACCAGGCGGGTAAAAGCTTGGTATACGCCCGCGAGGCCGAGGGCTGTGCCCACCAGCTTAGGGGCTGGGTCAAATCGTATACGTTGACCACCGACGGCAGGGCGGTAACCAAAAGCAACGTTAAAAGCAGCAGCTTTTTGCCCCTTTGGGTGGGGATGTGGTTGTATAAAATATTCAAAAAGGGAATCAGCAAAAACAGCCCCAGATACATCTCTACGTACCAAGCGTAGGGGGCCGCCGTAAAGCCCAATATGCCAAAAACGAGCCGTTTTACGCTCCATTCTTGGTCTAAAAAATATACCGCGTAGGCCACACAGCATAAGGCCGCCAGCAGGTACACCAAATAGGTGCTGCCTAATTTTTTATAGTATTTTACCTCGGGTTTGCGGGTGCGCATCAAATAGCCTGAAAGCATCATAAACAACGGCACGCAGATAATAAAAAAGCTGCGCATCAGAGTCATTACATACATTTTTTCGCCGGCAACGGTGGTGTCGTAATAGCCGTTATTGTAGAAAAAGTGTACCGAAACCACCAAGAAAAACGCCAGGCACCGCACAATGTCGGCCCCGGGATTGCGCCGCGCGGTCAGGGGCTTGCTTTGCATAGACATTCCTCGTTTACTTACAAATTTACATTTATATAATACTGGAATCCCGCCCGCCTTGTCAAGCGGGTAGGGGAGAAGGATAAACGTGCAAAAAAACAAGAGGCTCCCAAAGGAACCTCTTGCGTGTAGATAGTATAATTATCTTTTGGAGAATTCCCTGCTTGTAAAAAAGCCTTCTTTTATGCCCACACCCCATAAGCAAATACGAATAATCCGAATCTGATTTCCACGGGCGGATTTTCGTCTTTGCTTCGTTAAAATACTCGCCAATACACGAAGTATTGGCTGCGTCTTGTGCCTCGCACATCCAAAAATGCGCTCCGAGGAAATTCTACGACCTAAAACGGGTAGAATTTTGTGGGGTTTTGGGTGCGAAGGAGTTTGCAAGGCTGGCGCCTGCGAACGACGACAAACACAAAAACGCCGAAATTGAGCCGTTTTAGGCAGGTTCGGATTGCTCGTGTTTGCTTAGGGAAGTATTTGTTTCTCAAGCAAAATTCTCTGTATTTTTGCCAAAAGCCTCGAAAGGCGACAGCCTTTCTGCGTTTTGTGGTTTTAATACAGAAAATTTACGCTTTTTACGAAACTGCGCAGCACCTTAAAAAGAAAATTTTGAGTACAAGCAAAGGCAAAAGCACCCAATAACGCTGACGCGTATTGGGTGCTTTTAACATAAGATTGTGCCAAAATTTCACTTTTTAAGGAAATACTGCCCTATGGGGTGTGGGCATACGGGTTTTCTCTGTTTTTTGTTACTTGTGCGTTGGTTGCACAGGATTTTCAACCACTTTTGTCAAAGGTTTTTTACGCTTGGTTTTTCTCCACCTGACTTATGCAGTTTATCTCAAATGTATAATCGGGATTTTTAATATCATCCTCGGTAAAGGAAGTAAATAAAATTTTGCCGCTTTGTACTCGCTCTTTGTCGTATATAAGATATATTCTTCCGTCATAAAAATCCACGTCCGGATAGGATATGTTTAGAGAGGCATCTATCAACCTTTTATATTTCCATGTTTTTCCGTCATCTTCCGAAAGGTACACTGTCATATTTGTTCTTTGAAATCTATGGTCATTGTTTACAAGCAGCACGTTGCCCGACGGTGTTTTTGCCACAAAAAATCTTGTATTGGGATTATCAATGCCGGAAGGAAGCGTCTGAGACCAGGTGATGCCATCATCGAAAGAAGTGGTTTCTGCTAATTCTCCTATATATGTTCGGGCAAACATTCTTATACTGCCGTCATCGAGTTGGTATGCCATATCCTCGTCAAAAGGTGTAGCTATTTTTTCTGCTCCGGAGTGCCTTGTAAATGTTTTGCCACGATCGTCGGATATAGAGTATTCGTAATTATGAGAGTCCAAGGAATAATTGAAAAGTATCCATCTTCCGCTTTTGGTACAAAGCGGCTTGCAACGTAAAAAGCCTTTGTCTATGCATCTCGGTTCAGAAAACGTGGGATTCTCACTGTCGGGATTGTCACACACCATCATCCACTGGGCGCGTGTGTTGTCACGAAACAGATGCCCCCCAGAGTAATAACCGACCTTGTCAACAACTGCCTCCTCTACATTGGTTTGTACCCAGAAAACAAACAATCTGCCCTCGGCATCTACCCAAAGCTGTATATCGTTTGACTGTATCAGATGCTCGTGACTTCCCGGTATCACCAGTAGCGGTTCAGACCATGTCTTTCCATAATCGTCGCTATATATAAGCAAATTGTAGTTGTTGATATCCGGTTCTCTTCTTCCTCCGGTATACCATCCCGCATATATTCTTCCGCCTTTGGTTATGGCGATGGTGGGGCATCCCTGCCATTGGCGGATACCTTTATCAAATCTGCCATCTATGGGTTGGTAAATGATTTGCGTGAATTCACTTGCGTTACTCATATACTTATACTCCAATCTTTTTATTATTTCATATGTTGGCGTACGGATGGATTCTGTGTCACTTATTGCAAAAGCTTCCTTTTACTCGTGTTGGTTTAAGCGCTCGGGGATGGCAAAAAGGCGCCCGTGCGCAAAACAAGAGGCTCCAAAAGGAACCTCTTGCAGGTAGATAACACAAATTATCTCTTTGAGAACTGGGGTGCACGACGTGCGCCTTTGAGACCGTATTTCTTTCTTTCCTTCATTCTGGGGTCACGTGTAAGGAATCCTGCCTTCTTGAGTGAACCTCTGAGAGTTTCATCATACTGAAGGAGTGCACGTGAAAGACCGTGACGGATTGCACCAGCCTGACCTGTTACGCCACCGCCGTTTACACGGCAAACGATGTCAAACTTCTCTGTTGTGCCTGTAAGAGCGAGAGGCTGACGAACGATGAGCTTAAGTGTTTCAAGACCGAAATAATCGTCGATATCTCTGTCGTTGATTGTGATTT
>CAZUJI010000078.1:0-6452 GCA_964620235.1 uncultured Eubacteriales bacterium | reverse complement strand
TGCACCGGTTGCGGCGCTTGCATGCAGGTCGCCCAAAAGGGCGCGCTGACGCCCGGGAGCATTGCCCTTTGCCCCAATCGGCTGCTGCGTATGAGCGGTACGGCATACACCCCCAAGGGTTTGGTAGAAAAACTGCAGGGAAATTTTCTGATTTTAAATATGTCGGGGGGCGGCATCACCTTCTCGGGGGGCGAGCCCTTGGCGCACGCGGAATTTTTATTAGAGTGCCTGCAATTATTGCGTGGCAGGGTACATACCGCTTTGCAGACCTGCGGCTACGCTACGCCTCGGGTGTTCGGGCAGGTGCTGCCGTTGGTGGATTACGTCTTGTATGATATTAAATTGGTAGACCCGGCGGCCCACTTGCGCTACACCGGCGTAGAAAACGACTTGATTTTGCAAAATTTTGCTACCCTGTGCCAAAGCGGCAAACCTTTTACGGTGCGCACACCCCTAATTCCCGGTGTGACCGACACTGCAGAGAATCTTACCGCCATTGCCCGACTGTTACAAGGCTACGGCATAAAAAATATCGAGCTAATGCCCTATAACACTGCCGCCGGTGCCAAATATGCGGCGGTGGGCAGAGTATTTGCCCCGGATTACGACCCGGAGGTGCCCTGCAACCCACACCCGGAGATTTTTTCGGCCCACAATATTACGGCCGAGGTACTGTAAAGGAGTTTTTGCTATGACCGAACGCGTACAACAGATGCTACGTATTTTAAAAAGCGGCAGCTACAAAGCCAACCGCTATCAGACCGACATTGTTTTGCCGCCGGAGCTGGTAGACCTGTCCTGGGAGATGCAGGATGCCTACGCCCTGCGGCAGGTGCTGCAAAACGAAAAATTATATCTGCACCCCGAGGACCGTATGGGCTTTAACCGCGGCAACACCACCGTGCAGTATACTGCCGCCGACGGCACCCGCCGCGTATCGGGCATTGGGAATATGATTCCCGATTACCAGCGCGCCCTGCAAATGGGGTTAGACGCCCTGCGGGAGGAAGTGACGAAGCGGCTGGCCACCTGCTCTTTTGCGCAAAATAATTTTTTGCGGTCGGTGCTGGTGGCGTTGGACGCCGCCCTGGAGCTGGCCGACCGTGCGGCATTGCAGGCCCAAAAAGAGGGCGCGACCGAATTGGCGGCGGCCTTGGCTCGGGTACCCCGAAAGCCGGCAAAAACCCTGCACGAAGCCTGCGTTTTTATGAAATTCCTGATATTCACCCTAAAATGCAATCGCAACGTGCATATTCCCTTAGGCCGGTTTGACAAATATATGCGCCGCTATTACTACGCCGACCTGCAAGCCGGCAAAACCCGCCAGGAACTTTTGGAAATTATAGAAGAATTTTTTATCTCGCTGAATTTTGACGGGGACTTGTACGCCGGTGTCCAGACCGGCGACAACGGCCAAAGTCTGGTGTTGGGTGGCAACGGCAGTTTTGACGATTTTTCCCATTTGTGTATGGAAGCATCGCTGGAGCTGAATTTGATTGACCCTAAAATTAACCTGCGGGTGGACAAAACCACTCCCGACGAATTATACGAATTTGCCACACAGATGACTCGGCAGGGGATGGGCTTCCCTCAATACTGTAACGATGATGTGGTCATTCCCGGCCTTGTGGCTTTGGGTTATGCCCCCGAGGATGCCGCTGACTACGCTGTGGCTGCCTGTTGGGAGTATATTATTCCCGGCAAAGGGGCCGACGTGCCCAACATCCGTACCTTAAACTTCCCCAAAGCAGTCAATAAAGCGGTATTTTCCGGGTTAGAGCAATGCGCCGATTTTGACGCGCTGTTGGAGCGGGTCAAGGTCGCTATTCGGGAAGAATGTGACTTTTTAATGGAGGACTGCAAACGCCGCCGTCCTTATCCATCGCCCTATTTGTCGCTGTTTATGCAAAATTGTATTGCCGCCGGTATCGACGTGGCCTTTGGCGGCTGTGCGTACAACAACTACGGCTTTCACGGCGCGGGAATTGCCACCGCCGCCGACAGCTTGGCCGCCATTCGTGAGGTTGTTTTTGAAAAAGGCGAGTACACAAGGCTTCAACTTTTAGAGGCCTTAAAAAAGAATTTTGAGGGCTTTGGCGCCTTGCGTAACCGTCTGCTTTCCTGCCCCAAAATGGGCAACGGCGACCCGTCGGTGGACCGCATCGGTTACGAGCTGTTGGAGACCTTCGGAGCGTACCTCAACGGTAAGCCCAACCCGGTGGGCGGTATTTATCGGGCGGGCACGGGCAGCGCGCAGGAGTATTGGTTCAGCGCCCAAAGCGTAGGGGCCACCGCCGACGGCCGCCACGCAGCGCAACCCTACGGGTGCAGCTTTTCTCCCTCGTTAGAGGCACGGCTGCAGGGGCCGCTGTCCTGCATTCGCTCCTTTACGGGTATGGATTTAAAAAAGGTCATCAACGGCGGCCCCTTGACCATAGAGCTGCACGACACCGTCTTTCGCAACCCGCAGGGCATACAAAAGGTGGCCCGGTTGGTCAAGGCCTTTGTGGCCTTAGGCGGGCACCAGCTGCAGCTCAACTGTATCTGCCGTGAAAAATTATTAGATGCCATCGCCCATCCCGAGGACCATAAGAATTTAATCGTGCGAGTGTGGGGCTGGAGCGGCTATTTTAACGAACTGGACGACCAATTTAAGCAGCATATTTTAAAACGAACGGAATTTACGGTTTAGAAGAAAAACTACGGTGCACCGAAACGCCGTAGTTTTTTATTGCAACGGGGAGTTATTTCGCGACGAGATGTAATTTGCAAAAGAGATGAGCCTCCTTCCGAGAGGGAGGTGGCACGGCGTAGCCGTGACGGAGGGAGATTTGCGATAAATGAAAGGCTTCGTCGTTCTCCCTCACCCACTTCGTGGGAGCTCCCTCCCGGAGGGAGCCTTTTTTGTAAATTGGTGGGGCATACCAAAATCGTTGTTCGTTTTTCTGTTTACAAAGCTGCCGCCTGTAAATGTGCAGATTGGATTAAATTTCTAAAAAAGTATCAAATTTGTAACCCTTTGTAAAGATTTTGAAATCAATCTGTAACGCGGTTGAAACGACTTTTTCATTTTGTTTGTATATAATAGAATTAGAAAAAGAAAAGGAGAGTGATTGATGTGACGAAAGCGATTTTAACCCTGCTGGTTTTATTGTTTATGACGCCGGCCTTTTTAACCAATTCCGGCGCAGCCGTTGCACAACCACCGGCTCCTACCCCGGTGGTTGAGGCGGCCGAAGAGCAGCCTGCTGAGGATACCGCCTTGGCTGACAGTCTTGTGGCCATTTTAGACAGCAACTATACCTTTGGCAGTGGGCTGCAGGATGACGCCGCTTTAATAGAAAGCGCCTGCTTTGCTCTGTTGGATTTTGCCGAAGAGGCCGAAATCAGCCTTATTATTCGCCAAGAGTACGTAAATACCTTTGTAAAAAATATGTACGGGGTAGAGGTTGACCCCGCCGCCGGTGTGGTAGAGTATATCTCGGCGCCTGAGGGGTACTACGTAATTCCGCCCCGTGGCCTAACCCGCTACGCCCACGAAATTTTACGCACCGAGGTGCAGGGCAACACCGTTACCGTGCTTTCGGCTATGACGGTGGCCGCCCACGATGCCGCCAACTACGACACCCTGGTAAAAAGCACCTTTGCCGTAAATGGCGACAGTCCCTTGGGCTACAATTTGGTGGCCTGCGAAATTTTAGGGTAATAAATAGCTTAAGCCTCGGTGGTTTTGCCACCGAGGCTTTTTTGCGTTACACAAAACAAATAAAAAGCTACGCAGAATGTCTTGGCGCAAAGGCTCCCTCCGGGAGGGGGCTCCCGACGGAGTCGGGTGGGGGAGAGTGCGAAAGGAAAATCAACCGGTGTGCCTGATTGAGCGATAAGCCTAAGGTATCGCAGGCTCCTTCCACCGCAAGCGGTCCCCCTTCCTCTCGGAGGAAGGCTTTTTAGCAATAAGACATTTGCGAAGTATATGTAACGAGAATTTTTAAAAAGTGGGAATTTTTTGTAAACTTGCCCCTCGCGGGCTTGCTTTTTTATTTTAAAGGGGTACAATAAGGGCAATGCAATAAAAAAGAAGGGTGTTTATGTTTTATAAATTACAGCAAGCGTTTTACCGCTTTATGCAGGGCCGCTACGGGGTAGATGCATTTTCAAAGGCCTTGCTGGTGGCATATTTTATTATTTGGGCCGTAAATATAATACTAAGCAGCGGTATTTTATGGGCTGTAAACACGCTGTTGTTTTTTTACGTGCTGTTTCGTATGTTTTCACGGAATATCCCCCGCCGCCAAAAAGAAAACGGGGCCTATTTGCGCTTTATTGGGCCCATAAAAGGTCGCCTTGCCCTGCAAAAGCAAAAATGGCAAAACCGCAAAACCGCCCGCTACCGCAGCTGCCCCCATTGCAAGGCCAATATTAAGTTGCCTAACAAAAAGGGTCGCCACACCGTAGAGTGTCCCCGCTGCCATAAAGATTTTAAAGTACATATTTCTATTTGATTTTACCGTAAGAGTGTGGTATGATGTTGGAAGTACGTGAAAGGAACGATGAACATGAAAAAACTGCTGGCCCTGCTTTTGGTGGCTGTTTTATGCTTTAGCTTTGCGGGTTGCGCCAAAAAACAACCCGAGCCGCCGGTAATTACCGAGGTTTTTGCTTTTGAGGATTTAATTGTCAACGAGGGCAAAAACAAAATCCAAATTGCCAATATCAATAACGAGATTCACACCCAGACGTTAGACGCTCTGTGCGCCCGCTTAGACAAAGAGGTGTACAGCCGCTACGAAAAGTTTGATTTAAAGAGCGAAAATGGGTATTTAGAGATTCAGTCCACCATTTTTGAGGTGGAGGATTACGCTCAGTTTGTGGTTGTTTTGCGCGAGTACCCCTTAAGCTTAACCGACGGCGAGATGTTTAGCTACGTTTACCGCATCTCTGAGGACAAGGAGCTGACCGCCACCGACGCTATGACGGCCTTACAGCTTACCGAGCAAGCCCTGTTTGACAAAACCAAGGCTCTGCTGGAGTCTGACGGCCGCGGCCGTATTTTGGAACAGGTAACACCGGCCGGTTGTCGCGTGTTAAAAGAGGGGGATATGATGCTGTATTACTACGTTACCTCTACCACCGACCAAAGCGCCGACCCGCAAAAAGAGTTCTTCTCCATTTACAAGGATGCCGACGGCACCTACCAGATTTACGACGGCTGTTTTATCGAAACCTTCTAAAAATGGGCAAAACATCGGGCAATTTACCGCCCGATGTTTTTTATTATACATATATCTATTGTATAAAACCGTTAAAAATGTAAATTTATACACTAAAATTTGCATAAATGTTATAAAAATTCAAAAAATCGCCTAAAATTTAGAAATTTATAAATTTTTCTATTGCAAAAGGTGCAGTTTTTATGTATAATAAATTTGTTATATATTTTTGGGGACCCCCCAAACAAGGAGGAAAACTTATGAAACGCATTTTATCCATTTTGTTAGTGTTGGTTATGGTGTTCTCTCTGGCAGGCTGTACTGCCGGCAGTGGCAGCACCGCTATGACCATGGGCACCGGCGGTACCGCAGGTACCTACTACGGCTACGGCGGCATTTTGGGCAACCAAATTAAATCCGCTGCAGGCATCACCGTAAACGTTGTATCTACCGACGGCTCTAAGGCCAACATCTTAGGCATCGACGCCGGCAACTACCAATTAGGCACCGTACAGTCCGACGTTATGGCTTACGCTTGGGCCGGCACCCGTTCTTTTGAGAGCGAGGGCAAATTAGAGTCCTTCCGCGTTGTTGGCGGCTTGTATGCCGAGGCTGTACAGCTGGTAACTATGGACCCCAACATCAAAACCGTTGCCGATTTAAGAGGCAAAAAGGTATCCATCGGCGCTGCAGGCTCCGGCGTATACTTCAACGCTGTTGATATTTTAGGCGCTGCCGGCTTAACCGAGAAAGACATTCAACCTCAATATCAATCCTTTGCTGATTCTGCCGACGCTTTAAAAGACGGCAAAATCGACGCTGCCTTTATTGTAGCCGGTGCACCCACCCCCGCCATTCAAGAGCTGTGCACCACTACCGATGCTTACTTAGTACCCATCGACGGTGCCGTAGCCGAGAAGTTAATGAACGATTCTCCCTACTACACCACCTATAAAATCCCTGCCAAGACCTACGACGGTCAAGAGGCAGACGTTACCACCGTTACCGTTAAGGCTACCTTAATTGTAAGCACCTCTGCAAAGGACGAGGACGTTTACAACCTGACCAAAGCCATTTTCGATAACATTGATGCTATCACCGCTGCCCACGCAAAGGGTGCCGAGCTGTCTTTAGAGAATGCTACCGAGGGTATGACCGCTCCCTTCCACGCCGGCGCTGCCAAGTACTTTAAAGAGAAAGGTATCACTGTAGAAACCAAATAAGTTTTATAAGTGTGCTTAC
>CAZUJI010000077.1:4622-6460 GCA_964620235.1 uncultured Eubacteriales bacterium | reverse complement strand
CTCTTCTATTGCTACCGCTGTACCGGCCGATTTCAACTGGGACGAAATTTTTGAAGGTGCCGATTGGTTCCACTTTACCGGCATTACCCCCGCCCTGGGCGACGGTTTAGCCGAAATTTGTTTGGAGGCTTTAAAAGTAGCCAAGCAAAAGGGCGTGCAGGTAAGCTGTGACTTAAACTACCGTAAAAAACTCTGGAGCCGCGAAAAAGCCGGCGAGGTTATGGCTAAATTAATGCCCTACGTAGACGTTTGCATTGCCAACGAGGAAGACGCTGCCGACGTATTCGGCATCAAAGCCGCCGACACCGATATCGACAGCGGTAAGGTAAACCACGAAGGTTACAAGGACGTTGCCAAGCAGTTAAAAGATCGTTTTGGCTTTAAATACGTAGCCATTACCTTGCGCAGCTCTATCTCGGCCAACGATAACGACTGGGCCGCTATGCTGTACGACGGGAACGACTACTACTTCAGCCGCCAGTACCACGTGCATATTGTTGACCGTGTAGGCGGGGGCGACAGCTTTGGCGGTGGCCTGATTTACGCATTGTTAGACGGCAGAGATCCGCAAGCCGTTATTGAGTTTGCCGTAGCTGCCAGCTGCTTAAAGCACTCTATTGAGGGTGACTATAACTTAATGTCGGTTGCCGAGGTTGAAAGCTTGGCCGGCGGTAACGCCAGCGGCCGCGTGCAGAGATAAGCAAGCACGAATAATCCGAGCCTGATTTCCGCGGGTGGATTTTCGCCTTTGCTTAATTGATTCTTTTACTAAAAATTTTCGAAAGGTTGGTGTCCAATTGAATCCAAAGCTTAAAGAAAAAACGTTGGAATCCCTTTCGGCGGTGCTTCCTATTTCGGGTATAGTTTTGTTAATCAGTATCTTCATTGTGCCGGTAGAACTGGGCAGCGTTATGCTGTTTTTGGTTGGCGCGGTAATGCTCATTTTAGGTATGGGCTTTTTCCAGCTGGGCGCAGAGATGGCTATGATCCCCATAGGGGAGGGCATCGGTGTTCAAATTTCAAAAACCAAACGTGTATTGTTGATCACACTCATCGGCTTCTTGATGGGTGTGATCATCACTGTTTCTGAGCCCGATTTGCAGGTACTGGCCGAGCAGGTGCCGGCCATACCCAATTTGGTGCTTATTCTTACCGTGGCGGTGGGCGTGGGCCTGTTTTTGGCCTTGGCTATCATCCGTATTCGGTTTCAAATCAGCCTTTCGGCGATGCTGATTGTTTTGTACGTGCTGCTGTTGGGCTTTTCTTTCTTGGTACCCAAAGACTTTTTGGCCGTAGCCTTCGACTCGGGCGGTGTAACCACCGGCCCTATGACGGTGCCCTTTATTATGGCTTTGGGTGTGGGTCTCGCCTCTATCCGTAGCGACAAAAACGCCGCCAGCGATAGCTTCGGTTTGGTGGCCTTGTCCAGCGTGGGGCCTATTTTGGCGGTGTTGGTTTTGGGCTGTTTTTATAAGCCCACCGGCACCGATTACACCCTGGCCGAAATTCAAAAGGTGGTTACCACCCAGGACGTGGCACGGGTGTTTGCTAAAGATCTCCCCGCTTATTTCGAGGAGGTAGCCGTTTCGCTGCTGCCTATTGCCGCCGTATTTGCGGTGTTCCAGTTGATTTTCCACCGTTGGCAAAGGCGGCAAATTAAGCGTATCCTTATTGGCGTTTTGTACACCTACGTGGGCTTGGTGCTGTTTTTGTGCGGTGTAAACGTGGGCTTCGCCCCCTTGGGCGCCTTTTTGGGCAAGGCCTTGGGTCAGCTTTCTTACAATTGGATTCTCGTACCCATTGGTATGCTCATTGGTTATTACATCGTTAAGGCCGAA
>CAZUJI010000077.1:0-4612 GCA_964620235.1 uncultured Eubacteriales bacterium | reverse complement strand
GACGGCGCCATTTCCGTGCGGGCTATGAACCGCTGTATGTCTATCGGTGTGGCCATCAGCGTGGGGCTGGCAATGCTGCGGGTGCTGCTGGGTATTCCTATTCAGTGGATTATCTTTCCGGGCTATATCATTGCGCTGGTGCTTTCTCGCTTTGTGCCTAAAATTTTCGTGGGTATCGCCTTTGACTCGGGCGGTGTGGCCAGTGGGCCTATGACCTCTACCTTTTTACTGCCCTTAAGCATTGGCACCTGCCAGGCGGTGGGCGGCAATTTAATGACCGATGCCTTTGGTGTGGTGGCCTTGGTAGCCTTAACCCCCTTAATTGCCATACAAATTATGGGCGTGGTGTATAACGTTAAAACCGCTAAGCTGCAAAAGGCAACGGCGCAGGTGGTCGACCTGCTTGGCGATAGCGACGAAATCGTTGATTTGGAGGTGTAACCCGTGGCCAACGCTGCAAATAATCTTTCTTATCAAATTCTGGCGGTTATTTCTACCCCCAAATTGGCCGAAAAAGCTGCCAAAATGCTCCAAAAAGAGGGTCTGCCGGTGCAGTACCGCCTCAACGCGCAGGGCACTGCCTCCAGCGAGGTTATGGATATGCTGGGGCTGGGCAGTATCGACAAGTGTATTTTACTTAGTATGGTGTCAAAACCGGTTGCCAAAAATATGCTGCGTCAGCTGCACGGCGGCCTGCGGTTAGACACGGTAAACAGCGGTATTGCATTTACCATTCCCATTAACGGGGTAAATCGGCTGCTGCTGCGTTTAATGACCGATACCACCCCCGAAGAACTTCGACAAGGAAAGGATGAAGAAACCGTGACCGAAGCAAAGCATACACTTATTGTTGCCGCAATTAACCGCGGCTTTGGCGATAACGTAATGGACGTTGCCCGTGCCGCCGGTGCCGGTGGCGGTACCATAATGCACAGCCGCCAAATCGGCAGCGAGGAGCTAACCCGCCAGTGGGGCCTTAGCGTGCAAGAGGAAAAAGAATTGGTGCTGATTTTGGCCGAGGCCGAAAATAAAACCGCCATTATGCAGGCCATCAGCGGGCAGTTCGGCACACAGACCGAGGCCAAGGGCCTGGTGCTTTCCTTGCCGATTGATTCTGTAATGGGTATATAATTTCATTTTAAAGCCGCATATGCGGCTTTTTCTATGCAAAAAAATTAGGGTAGCATTTTTGGATTTTATGTGTTATAATGTCAATTATGTGTAAGAATATAAATAAAGGATGAGGATTTACGTGGACGTGTGCAACGACAAATGCAAATTCCTACCCGACGTGTTAAAGCATTTTGATTTTGCGGGGGATATTATCCGCACCGCGCCTTTTGGCTCCGGCCATATTAACGATACTTTTTTGGTAGAGTGCGCCTGCGGCACCAATTACATACTGCAGCGTGTAAATCACGATATTTTTCAGCAGGTGCCCCAGTTGATGGAAAACGTTATGGGCGTTACCGGCTTTTTGCGAGAGAAGATTGTGCAAAACGGTGGCGACCCCGACCGTGAAACGCTTAACTACCTGCTCACCAAAGAGGGTAAACCCTATTGTGTAGATACAAACGGCAACTATTGGCGCCTGGCCTTGCAGATTAAAGACACCGTCTGCTTAGACAGCGTTCGTAACGCCGAGGATTTTTATAATTCGGCGGTGGCCTTTGGTAATTTCCAGTATCTGCTGAGCGATTATCCGGCCCACACCCTGCACGAAACCATCGTCAACTTCCATAACACCCGCACCCGCTACGACGCGTTTAAGGCTGCCGTAGCCAAAGACCTGTTGGGTCGTGCCAAAGACGTGCAAAAAGAAATTGATTTTGCCCTTGCCCACGAGGCCGACGGTGCCGTGCTGGTAGATATGCTTGCCGCGGGCGAATTGCCCCTACGGGTAACCCATAACGACACCAAGCTGAACAACGTTATGTTAGACGCCGCAACCGGTAAGGCGGTTTGCGTTATCGATTTAGACACCGTTATGCCCGGCCTGGCGGTAAACGATTTTGGCGACTCCATTCGTTTTGGCGCCAGCACCGCCGCCGAGGATGAGCAGGACCTTTCTAAGGTTCAGTTAGACCTTGAGCTATACCGCGCCTACACCAAAGGCTTTTTAGAGGGTTGCCGCGGCAGTCTGACCCGGGCCGAGCTGGATATGCTGCCTATGGGCGCTAAAACTATGTGTTTAGAGTGCTGTATCCGCTTTTTAACCGACTACTTAGAAGGGGATACCTACTTCCGTATCCACCGCCCCGGCCATAATTTAGACCGTTGCCGCACCCAATTTAAATTGGTGGAAGAAATTGATAAATATTGGACCCAATTGGCCGATATTGTTAAAGAATGCGCAAAATAATAAGCAAAAACACCTTTTAACCGCATTTTGTGGTCAAAAGGTGTTTTTTTACGCTTAAAACGCTTGTACTTAGCCCATAAATATGGTAAAATTTATTTTTAATAGCATAAATTTTTATTGTATAATTGTTACAATAAAAAGCGCTTTAGCGATTTAATAATTTACTTGACTAAATCGCTAAAACGATATATAATGATGTAGACGGGTTAAAAGCCCCCCAAAAACAGCAATTAAGGCGGTGTAAGCTATGGTGTACGAGTGGGAAGCATTGGGTGGTCAAGAGCAGGCCACGTTGCAGTTGCGGCACCTGTTTGAGCAGTACGGGTATAAAAAATTCCGTATGAATAAATTTGAAGAATACGCTTTTTACAGCAAATATAAGGACTTTTTAAAGAGTGAGCAGTTCATCACCTTTTCAGATACCGACGGTACTCTTATGGCCCTAAAGCCCGACATTACCTTAAGTATCATCAAAAATGCCAAAGAAGAAAATACCGGTACCCAGCGCCTGTATTATAACGAGAGTGTGTATCGCGTCTCCCGTCAGGCCGGTGAGTTTAAAGAAATCGGCCAAACCGGGGTAGAGCTTATCGGTAAGGTTACCGCCTGCGAGCGGGCCGAGGTGATTGCCTTGGCCGCCAAAAGCCTGGGGGTAATCAGTAATGCTTACGTATTAGAGCTTTCGCATATGGGGTATATCTCCGGCGCGTTAGAGGATCTTTTGCCCGGCGGGGTAGACAAGCAGGACATTTTTGCCTGTATGCAAAACAAAAATACCCACGATTTAAATCTGGTGGCGCAAAAAGCAGGCTTATCTGCTGAGCAAGCCGCCTATCTTTGCGATTTGGTTCATATCAGCGGCAATTTAACGCAGGTGTTGCCCCGGGTGCGCGCCTTGGCAAAAAATGCTAAAATGTTGGCCGCCGTTAACGAGTTAGAGCAGCTGTGCGAGGCGCTCTCGGCCGCCGATTTGGCCGGCAATCTGCGGGTAGACTTCTCGGTGCTCAGCCATACCGAGTATTATAACGGCCTATTGTTCCGCGGCTACGTTAAAGATGTGCCCGGTGCCGTTGTGGTGGGCGGCCAGTACGATAATTTGCTGCGCCGTATGGGCAAGCACGGTCTGCAGGCTGTGGGTTTTGCCGTAAACTTTGACGAATTGGGCCGTTATTTCAAAGGTCGCAAGGCCGAGGCCTTAGACGTGCTGCTGTTGTACACTGCCGATGCATCCCCGGCACAGGTGGCCGCCACCGCTGAGGGGTATATAGTCGCCGGCAAAAAAATCCGCTTAGAAACGGTGCTGCCCCAAGGCTTGCAGTATAAAATGCTGGCTTTGGTGTCTAAAGACGGCGTAAAGGAGGAGAAGGGGAATGCTTAATATTGCTTTGCCCAAGGGCAGATTGGGGAATAAGGTGTACGACCTGTTCTCTAAAATCGGGTACGACTGCCAAAGCATTTTAGAAGACAACCGCAAGCTGGTGTTTGAAAATCCCGCCAGCGGTGTGCGTTATTTTCTGGTTAAACCCTCCGACGTTGCCATTTACGTAGAGCACGGCGTAGCCGACGTGGGCGTAGTTGGCAAGGACGTTTTACTTGAAACCTCCCCCGACGTGTACGAGCTGTTGGATTTAAATATGGGTAAATGTCGCTTGGCCGTAGCCGCCAAGCAGGATTTTACCGACGATACCGACCAGGTTTTGCGGGTGGCCACCAAATACGTAAACGTGGCCAAAAGCTATTATAAAAGCATCAATCGCGAGATTGAAATCATCAACCTGCACGGCTCTATTGAGCTGGCGCCCATTATCGGCCTTTCAGACGTAATTGTAGATATTGTAGAAACCGGTAGCACCCTGCGGGAAAATAATATGCAGGTAATTGCCGAGGTGGCGCAAAGCAGTGCCCGCTTTATCGCCAACAAAAGCAGCTTTAAATTTAAAGAGGAGCAAATAAAAGGTATGCTCTCGGCCATTACGGAGGTAATGCAGAATGATTAAAATTTTAGATTATAAAACCACCGCGCCCCAGGATCTTTTTCCCGCCCGCAACCAAACCCCCGACGACGTAAACGCCGTGGTTGCCCAAATTATAGAGCGGGTAAAACAAGAGGGCGATGCCGCGCTTTTGGCCTACGCCAAGCAGTTCGACAAGGCCGATTTAGCCGCTTTAGAGGTAACCCCTGCCGAGATTGACGAGGCCGTAGCCTCTATGGATACTTATTTTATGGAAACGTTAGAGCTGGCCAAAGAG
>CAZUJI010000076.1:0-6580 GCA_964620235.1 uncultured Eubacteriales bacterium | reverse complement strand
AAGTTTGCCCATTTCGCCGTAGGCGAAACTTCACTGTCCGCAGGACAACTTCACTATCGCAGATAACTTCACTTGCCCGAAAGGGCAAACTTAGTTGAGGCGCACCTCCCTTAGGAGTGCGCCTCGATGTCCTGCTTTTTTTATTTCTTCTCTTTTAACTGCAAAAAGATGCCTAAAACGATTACTGCCAAGCCAAGAATGGAGGTCCATTGAATGGGCTCGTGTAAAATAAAAAAGGTCCAAATCAGCGAAATAAAGGGGGTCAAATAGGCCAGATTTGAAATGGTGGCCGTTTTGCCCGACTCTAACGCCAGCGCCCAGGTGGTGGTGGCCAAGGCCATAGTAAGCATACCGTTGTAGGCTAAGCCCAGCAGTTGGGCGGGCTGCAGGGTAAAGCTGCTGCCCTGCACCGTTAAAATGACGGCGGTAAGCACAAAGGTAGTAAAATAAGCCACCATAACCGCTATAGATTTATTATAGCTGTATTTTTGGTTTAAGGCTGTGTACAAGCCGTAAGACACCGCGCACAAAATGCAGCAGCCGGCGCCGATTAGGGTATTGGGGTTAAATTGCAGCAGGTCGTTACCCGCCACAATGCCCACGCCGATAAAGGACATTCCGATGGCCACGCCCCTGCGCAGGGTCATTTTTTCTTTTAACAAAATGCAGGCAAATACCACGCTCATTATGGGCCACAAATAGTTGATAATAAAAGCCTGCGACGCCAGCATTAAATTGGTGCCGGCATACAAAAACACGTAGTATAAAAAGGTGCCCGGCAGACCGATAAGCGCCATAACAGCGTAATCCTTAACCCGGTAGCGGCGGCAGGCCTTAAAGGCGCCGCTGCACAGGTTCACCGCCAGCAAAAACAAGGCGCCGAGCAGGCTGCTTACACATAACACCTGCATACTGCTGAGGGTGCCCAGCAGCAATTTAGAAACGGTGGCAATGGTAGACCAAAATAAAATGGACACCCCCGCCAAAATATAGCTCTTTTTCATTTTTTATTATTCAAATGCCCTTTACATTGTAATATCGTTTTTGTTGGCGGCCTCGTTGTCGTTGGCGCCCTCTTCTACCACCTCTACGTTGCACAAGGCCGTTAAATCGGCGTAACGAAGGGTGATTTGCGGATTAAATTCGGCACCCAAAGCATGCTGCACCAAAGCCTCACGCAACCACGCAGCGCCCGGGTCGTCCTCCTGCAGATTTAAGCCGCACACCAGCAATTTGCCGCGACCCACTCTATATTCAAACACCAGCGCCTCGCGGCGGGCATTTTTGTAGGTAGAGGCCATTTCGATAATGGGTGCAAAGGGCAGCTCGGGGCGGTCTAACACCACTGAGGTGCCACCGTTTAGCATTTGGCGGAACTGCCAACCGCAGAACCCGTCGTGAGGAAGCTTCTCCACCAAGGGATGCTCGGCAATGGCGGTGGCCAAATGCCCGTTGGTGCGCCCTGCAACCGACAGTTGGAAGGTGGTGGGCACACTGCTGAAGGGCCCTGCGCCAAAGAGCAGTACCCTCTCCCCCGCCTGCATTTTTTGCAGCAGGTCGTCGGCCGAAATATCGTTCGTTACCGTCAGGCTTGCCTGTTTTAAGGCCTTGGCCGAGGGCAATTTCTCCACTTTAGGGAATACGTACAGCTCCCAGCGGTTTTGGGTATCGGTATTGCCGCCGCTCAAACCGGCGCACACCGTTAAGCGGCAGGGGTCGGCCACCTTGGGCAGCGTAAAGCTTAACTTATATAATTCTTTTACCTTGCCTGCGGGGATATCGCTCAACCGTAGCTCGCGGCGCAGCAGCACCCTTTGCCCGTTGGTTACCCGCAGGGTCAGGGTGGCCTTCGGCAAGGCCTCGCCGTAGTTCGACACCAAAATAGGCAGCTCTATTTTTTGCCCCGCCGTAAAGTTGCGGCCATAGGGCAAATCGGCCAGCAAAACCGCGTCGGCATTATAGCGCAGCACGTTCTCGGCCGTTTCACCCGACTTTAGCTCGTAAAATTCGTTCATTAACCCTACGCAGTAACCAAAGGTATGCCAATGGGTGTCAATATCCCCCAAAAAGTCGTACCCGGCCAGAGTCTCCGAGCGGCGGGTCAGCTCAAAGCAATGCTTGCGCAGCAGGCTTTGCCAGCCCACCGAGTTGCGGTAGTACAGCGGTGCGCGGTCTAAAAGCCCCTTTTGCTCTAAATGCCGCTCCACCGAGGTAAACAGCTCGGTATCGCCGATGCGGCTGCCCTTGTAGCGGTCTTTTAAAGATAAATCGGCATAGGTGCCGTTAATGCAGATCTCGTGGCTGAGCATGGGCTTACCGTAGACGGCGTTGCGGGTATCCAACGTCGCGGGGTCGCCTGCGTCGGAATAATAACTGGTGGCGCCCAGGGAGTAGCTGTTGTACACGTCGCAAAATTCGCCCAATTTGGCCAAACGCTCCGGGTCGTGGCGGAAGGGGGTTTGCACCTCGCCCTTGCCAAAGCTAAAGTACTCCACCCCTCGCATAGCCGACATAGGCGAAAACAGCGCGTCGGTGCTGCTATGCACCAAATCGGCGCAGGCACGCAAATGCTCGATATACTCTTCGTCAATAACCATCTCGTTGCCCGAGGAGTACATAACCGCGCTGGTGTACTGCCGGGTCAGACGAACAATGTCCTGCCACTGGGCAAGGGTGGTGTTGTTGGGGGTTTCTACCTCAATTAAAATGCCCAGCGCGTCGGCCGCCTGCAAATACTCGGCCGACGGCACGTGGGTATGAAAGCGAATGGAGTTAAAGCCCAAGGACTTCATTGTTTTAATAACCCTACGGTAATAGTTCTTATCCCGCGTGGGGTGCACCGTAATGGGGTGGTAGCAATGCTCGCACACGCCCCTGAAAAAGTAGGGTTGGCCGTTAAAATACAGCTTGGTGCCCTGCACGGTTAAGCGGCGCACGCCAAAGCGGCAGCACGCACTTTGCCCGTCTGCGGTAACGGTGGCGGTGTACAGCTTGGGGTGGTTGTGGCTCCAAAGCTCCAGCCCCTTAGCCGAAAGCTCCACGCGGTCTTGCCCTGCAGGAATGGTGGCGGTGGCCAAGGTTTTGCCGCCGTCTGAAATTTCTACCTGCTTTGGGGCCTGCAAGGCGCCCTCGGTGCGCACCGTAACGGTGGATAAATCTGCAGCGGTGGTAACCCACACCTGCGCAAGACCCGCCTGCAAAAAACGCAGCTCTACGTCACCGTAGATGCCGCCGGTACACTCGTTGGCGGCGCGAGAGGTCAAGCCCGACACCGGGCGACCCTTATACCCCTTTAGGCGGGTGTTGGACACCGCAAGGGTTACGGTATTTTGACCTAATTTTAACACGTTGGCGGGAATTTCTAAGGCAAAGGCGGCCGAGCAGCCCTCGTGCCGACCCAGATATACCCCGTTTACCCAAGCCGAAAGAGCATTTTGCACCCCGCCAAACCACAGTTGCACCGTTTTTGCCCCGGGCATTTCTGCCAAAGCAAATTGCCGACGGTAGACAAAGCAGCCCACCGCCGCAGGCAGAGCCATATCGGGCACGTAGCCGGTCTGCGGGTAGCGTTGTTGGGTGTACATCGGGTTCCAGGCCAATTTGGTATGTAAGGGGGTTTTACGGAATTCGTCCAGCAAATCCTCCCAATACCCGGGCACCGGCACCACGCCGGCATCGGCCGTTAAGTTGGGCTCCTCTAGCCCAAAATAGGGCTCGGCCGACAAATAATCTATATTCCATTTTCCGTTTAAAGAAATGTTTTTCATATACCTTTCCCCTCGCGTTTGCTTACTCATAGGTAGTATAGCACCTACTTTTAAAAAAAGCAATTCTATTTCTTAGAGGTCTGCGTCCCTTCTTTTATTTTTTAGAGGCTTTATAGTTTTTATAGCAAAAATCAAAAATTTCTTTTTTAACCAAGCCGAAGGTTTTATCTTTATGGTGGATAAGATAGGAGTTTCGGGTAAATTCGTAATCCGAAACCGTGATTTTACGAAGTCCGCCGTTTTCGAGCTGTCGGGTAAGAAGCGCCTCCGGCATAATGGTAACGCCCAGATTGTGCGCCGCCGCCGAAATAAGCGCTTGGTTACTTATAGACTCCATAACGGGAGTAACCACTAAATTTTCAAGGGCAAAAATATGGTCTAAAAACTCGCGGGATACACTCTCGTCTTCACGAAGCAAAAGGTCGTATTTGCATAATTCTTTAAGGGTTACGGTATCGGGTATACTATACTTTTTGCCGCAAACCGCAATTAAAGTGTTGCAGTCCACAAGGCGGGATTTTATATTCGGATCGGAAGGCTTGCCCTGAATAAAGGCAAAATCCAGCGTGCCGTTTAAAATTTTATTTTCTATTATCGAGGTCTGGTTAACCGAAACCTGAAAATCTATATCTGCAAAGTTTTCTTTGAGCTTTTTTAAAAGCCAGGGAAGCTTTTGCTTACCTATAGTGAGCGAAGAGCCGATTTTTAAAAGCGGCTTTTTGGATGAGTTCAGCGCCTGCTCTTCAAATTCGTCAAAAGCAGCTATAACCTCCTGCGCCTTTATCAGCAGGCTTTTGCCTTCGTCGGTCAAAAACAATCGGCGGTTTATGCGCTCAAAAAGCTTAACGTTGTAGTTTTTTTCAATTTCGGCAATCGTGTTGCTAACGGCCGGTTGTGCAATAAACAGCTCTTGGGCGGCCTTTGTCATACTGCCGTACTTGCAAACGCAGATAAACACCTTTAAATGTCGTATCGTCATAATAAATCACCATAACCAAAATTATATGAATTTTATAATATTATACTATTTTACTTATCTAAAGTCAATCGGTATAATTACCCTTGCAGAAAATAAAAAGGAGAAAGAAGTTATGTTATCCTCACAAGAAGTAATGCAGTTGGTCGGAAGTCTGATTTGGCTGCTGGCAGGCGTCGGTGTATTTATCGTTGGTATGAACTTTATGGGTGACGCCTTGGAAAAAAGCGCAGGCACAGGAATGAAGCGTTTGCTTGAAAAAATCAGCAACAACCGTTTTTCGGGTATAGGAATCGGCGCAGGTGTAACGGCAATTATTCAAAGCTCATCTGCAACGTCGGTAATGGTTATAGGTCTTGTAAACGCAGGTGTTATGACGCTTATACAAGCAACACCCATCATTATGGGCGCTAATATCGGTACAACCATTACCGGCGTGCTGGTAGCCCTTAAGAATGATTATTTTAATATGGCAATGTATCTTCTCGCTTTTGCCGGTGTAATGATGGGCTTTTTTAAAAAGGAAAAAATTAAGATTGCCGGCAGCCTTTGCTGCGGATTGGGTCTTATTTTCGTTGGCCTTGAGGTAATGAGCAGTGAACAGGCTTTTGGAAATCCGTTGGTTGAAAATATGTTTACCGAAATTTTCAAAAGAATAGATTTTCCGCTGCTTTTAATATTGGTTGGCGTTATTTTTACCGCCCTGATCCAAAGCTCCTCTGCCGCGACGGGCGTGGTTATTACAATGGTCGGCGCAGGTGTTCTTCCGCTGGATATGGCGCTGTTTATTGTTCTCGGCGCCAATATCGGTACCTGCGTTACAGCGTTGCTCGCATCGGTTGGCGCAAATGCGAATTCAAAGCGTGTGGCACTGATTCACTTTACCTTCAACACCATCGGAACTATACTTTTTGCTGCAGTAATCTGGATTTTTAAGGAGCCGATGGTAAATCTTTTGGTTTCGATATTCCCCGGGGACGATCAGATGTCCCTGCAGATGAGAGTTTCTGTTTTTCACGTAATCTTTAACGTAACCACCACCTGCCTACTGTTGCCCTTTGTAAAACAATTGGTTAAGTATTCCTGCGCGGTTATAAAAGATAAAAAAGAAACAAAAGAAGCCCTTGCGCTTAAATATGTTGACGACAGACTCTTAACAACACCGCCCGTTGCGCTTATGCAGGTTAAGAAAGAAATTAACTATATGCTTAGCCTTGTAGAAAAAAACACTGCCCTATCCTTTACCTCCATATACAACGCTTCTATGGAGCACAACGAAAAAATAAAAGCGAACGAAGAGATTATCAACTTTACAAACCGCGCTTTAACGCAATTCTTAATTAAGCTCACAGCAAACGTAGAAGAAAGTGACGAAAAGATTATCGGCGCGTATTTCCACGTTTTAAACGACCTTGAGCGTATAGGTGATAATGCAGAAAATTTCCACGAGATTGGTGTAGAAATGCTGGATAAGCATATCGAATTTTCCGATACGGCGCGTAGCGGTATTACCGAAATGCGCGAACGCATTATGCAGATGTTTGCTATTTCTAAGGATGCCTTTGAAAAGCTTAATAAGAACGAATTGTCCGAGCTTACCGTTTTAGAAGAAGACGTTGACGCTATGAAGAAAAAGCTGATTGCAAGCCACTTTGCCCGCCTTGCCGAAGGGAACTGCAGCGCTGACGTAAGTCCGTATTATTCATCGATTATATCGGGCTTGGAACGTATTGCAGACCACCTTGTAAACGTAGGCTTCAGTATAATCAACCCGATAGGCTCGCAAAACCCTAATGCGTAACTGAATATAAATATAGCAAAACGAGACACCGTTTGC
>CAZUJI010000075.1:0-6619 GCA_964620235.1 uncultured Eubacteriales bacterium | reverse complement strand
AAAGGATACTTTGCAAATACTTTGTCAAGGGGATTTTCACATTCATCTATAACACGTTCCGCAAAGGCTTCGATATCCAAAATATTCTCTTCATAAGGATCGGGCAGCTCCGGTGCGAGTTTATTTAGTTTGCAGACAACATTCTTCAAAAAGCCCTCTTTTGAAACAAGCTTGCCGCTTAAAATGTCTTCTTCGCTGATTTTGGCGGTCAGTATTTCCCGCGCGGCAGAATATGCCTCACGCAATGAATGTTTAAAAGAACCGCGCTCTCGGTCGTAGGTAATATAGATATATCCGTCCTCGCATTCAACGGCATCGGGATAGGATACATTGTTCCTTTCGTCGAGCATTAACGAGTAGGGGAAAGTCTTAGCGTCGTCCTCTGAAAGAAGGGCGGTTAAGTTATTACGCCCTTTGAAATTTATGTGATTGATCAGCAGAATACGGCCCGATTTAAGCCGTCTTATAAAGAAGCGGGAACAAGGACCGCCAAGTTTGCTGTCCTCTCCTGTGCTCCAGGTTTTTCCACGGTCATAGGAATGGGAAACCCCGATTCCGTAGTTGGTTCTGACATACATTTTCAGTACACCGTTGGTAAGCTCTAAAACCATGTGCTCATCAAAGGAACGGTTTCGGATGTCTGCCATTCCCATACAAACAAAGGTTTTGCCGTTGTCGGAGCTTTTATAAACATAAGACCCGGCTTTTTCGTCAGCTTTAAGACCGCCTTTGCGGCAATCCGAAGATAAATCTGCTTTCCAAATAGCAATGGGAAAGAGCCATTCACCGCTGGAAAGCACGGTCGGTTTATTCATCATGACACCACGACCAATATAAAATTCTTCTCCCCATATAAGCTCATCCGCATCAGGATTTTCGCAAATGGCAGCATATACCTCTTCGCCTGGCATCATATTCCAAAAAAACCAAAGTCGGTTCAATGGATCAATCCAAAGAACAGGATCAAAGCAACGGAATTCCCCCTCTTTTTTAATCGCAACAATCGGTTCGCCAAAATCGGTGTTTGTATCACTTTTTAGCAAAACAGCATAGTTCCCGTAAGTTTCTGAGGTTTCTCCGCTATAAAAAGAAATAAAAGTGCGTCCTTTTTTTGTGCGGGCAATTCCGGGAATTCCTTGCCACACACGATGGCGCGAATCGAATTTTCCCAACAGAGAACGGTCGGTAATAAGCATATTCTACCTCCATAATTAGTGAATATAGTTATTATACAAACCATTATTGACTAAAACAATAACAAACTTGCTTTAAATAAATGGGTCCTACTTGACCACAAGCAGAGGGCTACGTCCTCGGCACCGGGGCCAATATGTTCAAAATCGCCGGGCCCGTTATTGTCTACGGCACCGTGGCGAGGGACGATGCCCACATCGTCCCGCAAAAAAGGCTTGACCCACGGGTCAAGCCTTTTTTGGTATAACAATTAAATTCCCAACCAGTCGCGCAGCGCGGGCAGGTTTTCAAAATCACCGACAACGGCGTCGGCCCCAGCTTTTTGCAGGCGTTCAAGCTTCGTGGGATTCATTCCCCGCAGATTTTCTTCGTCGGTGGCCACTCCCAGTGTGTAGGCGCCGTTTTGGGCGCCCAAAGAAATTTCTACCTTGCCGTCGCCAACCACCAGTAGGTTATCTTCGGGGAGGTGACTTTCCTGCAGCAACATTTTTATTACGGCTTCCTTAGAGCAGGATACCTGCCGTTCCGGCGCGCCCTTGATAACGGAAAACAGCTCTGCCACACCCAAAACCGATGCTTCGCGCAACACGTCCTTGTGATCTGTGCCGCTGGCGAGATATACGTCCACGCCGGAATTACGCAGGGTCTGCAGAAGTTCTACCGCGCCGCCGATAAGGTATTGTTGAGGCGCATCCTCCCCCGTTTCCAAACGGCGAATACGTCGGCTGACCTCCTCCATTAAACGGGTGTTATATAAATCCTTATACCACCATACGTCCCGATCGGCCTGCCCGTAGCCGGCCTTTTCTACCTCGTCCTTAAGCCATTGCATCTGGTAGACGGTTTGAATACCGGTAGAGGCGTCAATGTAGTCATCCACCATATTTTCCAGGGCGGTATCGTATGCCTTTCCGCCCGAGATGAGCTCAAGCATCATTTGGCGCATAACCTTTTCCCAGCCGCAGCGCAGCGTAGAAAAGGTGCCGTCAAAATCAAAAATAGCCGCGCGAATCTTTCCGGCGGGGAGACGTGTGGGGTGTAACAGCTCTAACGGGGTGCTCATTTATGGTATTCCTCCCACTTTTTTAAGATTTCGGCGGGGGTGGCGGTTCCGGTAGTGCCGATTTTTTTGACGGTGACTGCAGAAGCCAGATTTGCAAAGGCTGCAGCCTTTGCGCCGTCTTTGCAGGCAGCGTAGGCGCAGCAAAAGGCCGACAGAAACGTATCGCCCGCGCCAACAATATCTATAGGCGCTTCGGCCGGGGTTGCGGGCGCCAAGGTGCAGGTGTCATCCTCACACCATAAAGCGCCCAGGGCACCCAGGGTGATAATTACGGGCCGATTGGTTTTGCGTTGCAGCTCGGCGGCAATTTGGGCGTATTCCTCGGTAGAAAGCATTTGGTCGGTAATATGCCTGCCAACGGCTGTGGCAGCCTCTACCTCGTTGGGCTTAATCATTACGTTGGTGTAGGCGGTTGCGTTGTCCCTACTGTCCACCACCACAGGGATGGTTTGCCCCAGCTCCGAGAGGCGGCGGCGAATCCGCGGTGTGATAACACCGCAAGAGAATTGGTCAGAAACGGCAATAACGTCCACCTGCTGTGCCGCAAGCTCTAAGGCGTTTAAAATGGCATCCTCATCCGCTTGGCTGATGGGACGGTAGTTTTCAAAATCCAGTCGCGGGTCCTCATATACCACGTCAGAAATACCCACGCGCAGAGGCTTACAGTAGCAGGGGGTCACACCGTCTTTGCGGCAGAGCATATTGGCCGTGTCGATGCCCTGCTCGGTTAGCCATTTGGTCAGCAAAAAGCCGCGCCAATCTGCCCCGATTTCAGAAATGCCAACCAGCGAAGCCACACCCAAAGCGTGGATGTTATTCAGTACGTTACCGCCGGCACCGGGGGTATAGCTTTCCTCCACCACCGGCAGAGGATAATGGGGCGTTTCTCGCGATAGGCGGCTCTTTTTCATATCTGCACGCCAGTAAATATCCAGACAAACGTCGCCGATCAGGCAAATTTTGACCTTGGCTATGCCCTCTAAAATAGACACAAGGTCGCTTCGTGTCAGGGTTACCTTCTCCATAAAAATCATCCTTTCAGTCGGGCATATAGGCTGGGAATGGTTTTTTCGTGATTACCGCATATATATAAGCCGGTGCCCCCTAAAGAAACGGGGCGATTGATGATGTTTTTTCTGGGGCGGTAGTAGTATTCAAAGGTATCCTTGCCCACGTCGGATTTATAATCCCCCAAAGGGATAATATCAAAATTGGCGGTGGTGATGTGCTTTAGCGGATTCCCCTGATTTCTTGCAATAGAGAGCGCCTTTAAAAACACCTCTGCTCCCGTAACCGAGGAGCCGATGTTCATATGCACGCCCCGGTCGCCTAAACCGGCAATAGAGTGGCAAAAATACAAAAAGTCACGCCCACTGGCGGCGCCCAGCGCACTAAAATCTACCGACGGATGCTGGTGAATAATATCGGTACCCATGGTTACGTGATAGGTTACGGGAATCCCCATTTTATAGCCTTGGTAAAACACGCAATCCTCACGGTAAGGGAATTTCTCGGGGTGCCGGTCTACGTATTCGGCAAGGCTTTGGCCATAGCCGTAGCCCTTTGCCGCGCCCTGCTGAATGGCCTCGTTCATCCAGGCACCGGTTTCCTCCCACATACCAAAGCTGCCATCCTCAATGGCGGTGGGTACGTGCTCAGAGGTGCCGCCCAAATAGGCAAGCTCAAAATCGTGAATTGAGCCCGCGCCGTTGGAGGCCAGATGGGTAATATAGCCGTTTTTCATCAGCCAAATCAAATACCGAGAAAGGCCGCACTTAATTACGTGGGCGCCAATAAAGCAGGTGATACTTCTGCCTTCGGCCTTGGCTTTTTTCAGCTTTTCTACAAGAACGTCAAACTCCTCGCTATAAAACAGATCATCTTCTTGCATACCGGGATTGCGAAGCGTGTCAATCCGTACAAGGTTGTGCCGATTTTTGGCAGAAAAGGTCTGCGTCTTAGAAAAATCCATGGTTTTTGGCGTAAACATAATGACCCTCCGATTCGTGTTTAATTATATAAATACTATACCAGAGCAAAAGGGGGTTGCTCAACAGATATTTTGGTAATAATCGGCGGTTTTTTCGGTTTTTATTGAAAAAACGAAAGAAACGGTTTATAATATACGGGGTGGTAAATATGAAAAAGCACGGAAAGATACTTCGCCTGCAGGCCGGTGACAAAATCGGCAACCGGCACATTGCCGTAAAACGGCAGGCATATAGAACCTATCCGCAGCACTGGCATAATTATTTTGAGCTTGAGCTTGTGGTAAAGGGTAGCGGAATACATAGCTTTAACGGTGTGGAGTATCCCCTTCAAAAGGGGGATGCCTATTTGCTGACCCCCGTGGATTTTCACGAAATCAAGGCGTCCTCTGCAATAGAGCTGATCAACGTCTCCTTTGACGAGGTTTGGCTGACGGAAAAAATGCGGGCCATTCTTTATACGGCAGACCTTGAGAAAAAACGCCGTATGGACGGGGAAGCCTACCGGCGATTTTTGCTGGCTTTGGAACTGCTGCAGCGGGAATGTGCGTCGGATACCCCGTGTATCGGCCAACTTTTAGATTATCTGCTCAGCAGCTTTGTACAGCAAAACGTCAGCAATAGGATGAACAAGGAGCAGCTGACGGGGATAGAGAAGGCCGTAGCATACGTTGAACTGCATTTTCGTGAGAAAATCACGTTGAACAGCTTGGCGGCGATATCGGGGTATAGCCCTACGTATTTTAGCGAGCTGTTTCGAAAGGTTACGGGAGAAACCTATATCGAGTGTCTGACGGCCCTGCGGGTTCGGTACGCTAAAATGCTTTTGGCCAGCGGCGTTTCGGTTGCCGATACCTGCTTTGAGTCGGGGTTTGGCTCGCTTACCAATTTTCTTGCTGTATTTAAAGCCAAATGCGGTATGAGCCCAAGCCAATATCGGCAAGAATGCAGAAAAACGTTTTGACCCGTTGCCTATAAACAAAAAAGGCTTGACCGAGCAGGTCAAGCCTTTTCAAGGTTAAATATGTCCGCCTTCGATTTCGACGGCGTTTTTTCCGTGGATAACAACTGTTCTATCTTCGGGTACGTATGAATCAGGAAAGTGAATCATAACATTTTCTTTTTCAAGCTTAGACTGCAAGCTACGAATTTTAACATCCGAAACGGATGTTTTTTCTTTAACCGCAAGACTTGCAGCTTCACCCGCTGCCTGACCGGTTAATATTGCGGGTGGAATGACACGGAGCAAATCCCAACCGTATCCTGTTCCGTCGGCACTTCTGCCTGCGGTAATGATATTTGGAAAATCTTTTCTTGTCAGCGCACGAAGCGGAACTTCAAAAAGATGATCTTTATGCTCAAAGTCATTGATGGCACAAACAGAATCATCAAAATGCTGATAAGCATCGGCAACCTTGAGTGAATAATCCCCTTTGATATGGGCAGTGGTGCGGAATTGAGGCATACCGGGAGATGTTACGATTTCGCGCGATTTTCTATCTGTTATTTTTAATTTTTCAAGAATAAGCAAATGGTTTCGAAGGATATAATCCGTTACGTCTTCGGCACTGAGTCCGGACCAACGCGGAACGTCATCCGGTTGATTATCTCCAAACAGGTTGATACCGCCGCCGCTTATCGAACTGTAGATATAGCGGATATCACCAGCTTCCAAGGCGTGCTTACAACCGTCGAGCGTAACCATCTTTGCGGAAAAGGTAAAGAAGTTTTCACCGCTAACGGTAGGAATACCGCCACGCCGCAACACGTCACAGTCGCCTGTTGTGTCAATCAGAATACGGCAGGGGTAGAACGCTGTGCCCCCCTTACTTTCGGTGAGGACGCCTTTGCAAACGTTTCCCTCCATAATAGGATCAACTGCCATACAGTCAAAGAGCACGTCTGCACCGCTTTTTAAAATTTCTTCGGTTAATTGATAAGCAAAAATCGTCGGAGAATAACGTTGAATATATCTTTGCTCGGTGGGAGCTTTTGGCTCACCGTTTTTCCAATCCTCAGGGATGGTATCCCAGCCAAGCTCTGCACTCATACGGAGCCATTTTTCCGCAAGACCAAAAATAATTTGTTTACCTCGGCCATTACACATAGGAACAAAAAGATTAATCAGCCCTAACGTTCCAAGGCCACCTAATATATTGCTTTTTTCTAAAAGCAGTGTAGAAAGTCCGTTTTTGGCGGAACTGACTGCCGCTGCTACACCGGCAACACCGCCACCGCAAACAATCACGTCATACTGTTTTTTTACAGGAATGGATTTTGAATAATGGATGTTTTTCATTTTTTGCCTCCGGGTTTGCTTTTAATTATTTTCCATTATAGTGTATCGCCTTTTTTAGGGATGGTTTAATCACCA
>CAZUJI010000074.1:0-6642 GCA_964620235.1 uncultured Eubacteriales bacterium | reverse complement strand
GATATATCGCACGCACCGCGTATATCGCAAATCCCGTAAGGGATTTATATCGCTGCGTTGTATCCTTAAGGGTACAACGCCTACGGATAGGTGTTTTTATTATGCTTTAGTGGAAGTTAGCGTAGCTGCGGGAGATGGTATCGTCGGAATACGCGTAGGCGGTATTGCCGTCGGCATCCTGCAGTTCTACGTAGGTGCGCACCGAGTAGGCCTCTTGCAGCTGTGCGGTGGCACCCACCAGGCGAACGGTAAAGTCTACAAAGCCGGCGTTTATGTCGTACAGCTTGCCGCCGGGATAGGCCTCGCTTACCTTGGCAACGCCGCTCTTTACGGCTGCCATATCCAAGGTGGTGGTGCCTAAGGTAGCGGTCTTGGCGTACAGTGAGCCAAAGCCCACAATGGTGTACTGCTTGCCACCGTAGGTAACGTCTAACAGCAGGTTGCCCTTGCCGTCTTGGGGCAGGTACATTCTGGACAGATACCGCAGACCATCTTTGGTATCGGTTACGTTGCTCTTATAAGAGGCAGCCAATACCGCAACGCTGAAGTTGGTGTCGGCAGTGGACAGATTCTCTATCAGCTCGGCGTCAATTACCACGTCGGCAGCGGGCATAGTAAACTCAAAGGTGTTGCCAAGGCCGGTGCCTGCCAATACCTGGCTGGGCTGGGTAATGACCTTCATACTGTTGCTGCGGTCGACGGAGTAGACCTTCAAACTACCGGCTTTGATCTGTGCATCGGCGGGCTGGGTTACGGTAACGGTAACGGTATCGCCACGGTTGGCGCGGTCGGTGTTTACCGAGAGAATACCCTGCATATCGCTGTCTACGCTTACGCTGTTCCAACGGTCAATACGGTAGTACCGGGCGTATTGATGGTTGTGCGTACCTTCTTTGTATTTATCCGAACGGCCGTAGGTGGCGTAGATGTAATCCTCAGTGACCAGAATATTCGGGTCAAGGAACTGGTACAGCTCGGCCGACAGCGGGTGGGGTGTGCTGGTGTAACGGTCTAAGGTCATAATCTCTTCCCAATCTACACCGTTGGTGGTTTTGGCCAGCACAAAGTGGTTACGGGGCCAAATAGAGGTGGGTGTATAGGGTACGTCTTTAACGTAGACCATATACCAGGTGCCGGGATTGAGAGGATCTTCGGCCACACCAAAGCTGGAGGTGGCGCAGGGCATTGCGTAGCCGGTGGCACCCGAGCCGTCCTGCACACCAAAGAAGGTGGGATCCCAGGTGACGCCGCCGTCTAACGAGCGCAGGTAGTGCACGTAGGGCGCCCATTTACGGGTGCAGTACATATACACCGTTTGGGTGCCGGTGCCTACAAACTTGGCCTCGCAGAAGGAAGCGCTGTTTAATGTGGCATTTTCATAAGCGGTAATGTCACGGGTATTGTTTACCGATTCATTCCAGGTGACACCGTAGTCGTCACTATAGAACACACGGGTGTAGTGGCCTTGAATAGCGTCGGTAGCGTCGTTAAGGTAACGAATACCCACGGGAATCATCAAACGGGGGGTGTCGGTGCCGATATCTATTAAACCAAAGGAAGAAATATGATCCAGCGCGTGCTCTTTAAACTCTTTGTAGGTCAAAATCGAGTCGGTATATTCTTCGTAATAATAAGTAGAAACGGTGCCGTCCTCGGCGGTTTCAATCTTGGTGGGCTCAATAATGTAGTCCTGACCGGTCCAGGTTTTAAAGTCGGTGGAAGTAAAGGCCTGGTATTGGTAGCCAACTGCCACGTAGTTTTGGAATACGCCGTTGGCATCGTAGGTTTTTACGGTAGAAACGTAGCCCAAGGGTGTGCTGGGAAGGGTGTAATCGTGCTTGTCGGTAAAGGTGACGCCGCTGTCGTAAGAGGCCAGCAGCTTACCGTTTCGGGTGGCCAAAATAACCTTTTGGCCGTTTACAACCTCTTCTAAAATCTCCAGCTCGCCGCAGTTACCTTGGTCATCCCACAAAGCCTGCTCAACAATACCCGAATCATAGGTTGCGGCCATGGGGCTGTAGCTGTAAACGTCGTCAAAAGCGGCGGTAAGATTTTGGGCAACCAACGAAACGCGACCGTAGCCCACGTAGTCGACCACCTGGGAAGCCATTAACTCCCCATTGACCGAGAAGTAAACGTTGGTACCGGTGGTAACCAAATCTAAGGTGTACCAGGTATCGGTGTTAAAGGGCAGGGTGCTGCCGGCGTATACGGTTTTGGTTTCGTACTCTACGCCGGGGGTATAGCTGATAAACCATTTTTGGGCGTCAAAGTCGTAACCGGCTTTAACGTAGCTGTTTTCAACTGCGTAGCGGGTAATAACACCCACCTGGGCGCCCTGCATCAGGTTGGCAACCTTAACCCTGGCGCTCATAATGGGCGCGGTGTCAAACACGTGCAACCAGCTTTGGGTGTGTTGACCGTTTTTGGGCCGGTACACGTACACGTTGTTGGTGCCTGCCGCAGCGGTTGGGGGTACGGTAATCTTTATATTATCAAAGGTGGCGGTGTAGGTAGAGGTACGCAGGATAACGTTTTTACTGGTACCGCTGTAATGCTGGGGATCGGCGACAGAAAAAACACACTCGCCGTTAATATAACCCGAGAAGATTCCACCCTTTAAGGTAAAGGTTAGGTGCAGAATATCGTCCCAGTCAAAATCGTAGCTGCCGTTAGTCACTTGGCCGTAAGCGGTGGTTTTGCCGTTCTTTTCGGTGGCCACCGGATCGGTATTACGGTCGTACAAGCGGTAGCCGCTATTGCCGGTGCTACGCTCTTTGGTTAAACCAAATTCGTAGTTTTTATAGCAAAGGGCACCGGTAATCATATTAGAGGTGCTCTCGCCGTAATGCAGGGCAACGTCGGCCTCGATTGAAAATTCGGGCATATTGGTAGCGTTTACGGTAAAGGTATCTGTAGTGCCAACACCCGAAAGCATTGCCCCGTTTTGCACAGAGCCTTTTTTAAGCCAGCTGGGGGTGGTGGAGAAATCCTCAGAGAATACCACCGTATCGGTAAGCGTAGACTCTTTTTGCACCGACCAGTTGTTGGCATAGTTGTTTTGCAGCCAGCTGCCGGGCTTAGCCCCCACCGACTCGCCATCAAAGCCGTCTCTGAAATAGGTGCCGGCGGTATAGGTGCCCTGCGCCTCGGCGTAGCCCTCATCGGTTAAGACGTCTTCAACACGCTCGCTGGGAGTACCCATAATCATAAAATTATCAATATTGGCGTTACAGTACAGCATACGGAAGCCGGAGTGGCTCTCGGTATTCAGCATTTTATCGTCGGTAGCGTCGCGGGTGTAGGAGATATACTGAACATCGTTATAATAACCGTAGATGTGGGTATCGGTAACGGTCATGGTTAATTTAAAGGTATCGGTGGGTAGAACGGTGGTGGCACTCTCTACCGCAGCAGAGGCTAATTGCTGACCGCCGCCGTGGCCACCCACAAAGCGATACAGTTGCAGAACTTTAGCGTTGCCACCTATATATAATCGCAAATGGTAATAGCCTTCTTCAGAGTTGCAGGCGTAAAGACCGGGATAGGCGCCCCTTTGAACCTGCAGCTCGGTGGTGTTTACCACGTTACCCTCTGCATCGGTGGTGGTACCGGTAACCACCTCTTTCATATCGATTTCATTTACGGTAAACTCGGCCGACAGATAGGTAGCGCGACCGGGGATATCCTTATCCTCTTGGCTCAATACCTCCATATATTCGTCCAGATTGACCAGGTCGGAGGTGGCGTAGAATTGCATTTTGCCGTTTTCTATATAATATTTACCGTTTTGGGACAAATTCCATTGGCTGCTGTCGTCAAAATCGTCCATAAACAGCAGATCAGCATCGGCAACCTCAGGGTAGGCTACACGCTGGGCACGAAGCAGCATATCGTTATATTTATTGATAACGTAGCCGGGAATGGTGGCTTTTTGCTCTAAGCTTAAAGTCGCAAACTGCTCTACCAAGGGCTCTACCGTGGCAATGGTGGCCGAACGGCGGGTTTTGGCGGTTACAGCCGAAATAAAGGCGGCGGTAGCCGTATCGGGGGTGCCCAAAGCCTCTGCCCCAAAATCCTCGGCAGTAATTTTGCCGGCTTGGAAGCGGTCAACGGTGCTTTTGCCGTTGGATTTTATGCCGACAGCGCCGGAAGTAAACAACGTGGCGCTTACGTTGGGAATATACTCGTGGAACAGCAGCTCACCGTTAATATAAGCCTTTACCTCTTGCCCGTACACGTCTAAGCGCAGGTTATACTCGTGATCTTTGGTGTAAGAAACAGGGGTAACGTACTCGGAGTCGCTATGCCCTGCCCCGCGGAAATACAAGCGGCCGTACATTGCCTCGTTGCTGTCGGCAGAGCTCAATAAAGCCAGCTCAATGCCGTTACCGTCGGCATCTTTGCGGGCGTAAATACCGGTAAATTGGGTACTGGCTCCATCGGTAATATGGCCGTTGAATTGCAGATCGGCCTGCACGGTATAATCCACCCAATCTTCGGAGCCCACCAACTGGGTACTACCCAAATCATCTAACACCAGCTTGCCACCCAAAATGTGATTGGTAACATCGGTGCCCCAAATGTCACTGGCAGAAGCAAAGGTATCGTAAGCGTACAAAGAAGGGTCGTCTACAACAATCACTTTACAGTTCGCAGCCAGGCCTTTGTACACCAATTGGGCTTGGTGCTCGCCAATGGGGGAATCAGCACTGTAGCCAATTACCTGCTGGGGCCTTACCTGCGCCGTTTCGCCCAAAAGGCTGGTGTAGGTCAAATCAAAGCCGGCAATATCGGCGGGAGCGGTGCCCTGCTTTACAATTACAGAATCCAAAGCCTCGATGCTTTTGGCAATATCGGCCGTGGTGAAGGAAATACCGGAAAGCTTACCCACGGCATTTTCGGTAATTACGCGGGTATCGCCCGAAAGTGCGCCCTGGTAGGTGTATTTAGAAGCGCCGTCTACTAAAATTTCCACCTGCTCGTCGGCAGAAACAAACTGAAGGGCAAACGCTTTGTTTGCGCCTAAATTCTCAGTATAAAGCCGGGTTTCACCCTTTAAAACGGTAAGGGTAACCTGCTTGCTGCCGTCTAACAAAAATTGGGCCTGCAAATCGCCGCGGATTTGAACCGTTACCTGCGCGGCAGCGGTAGCACCCAACACACCACCGTATACGGGGGTGCCTGTTACGGTGGGTTGAGTAGCATCGGGGTCGTCCCAATAGCTATCGTCTACTTCAATCTCGTTGCCGTAAATGTCCTCGCTGGTCTTATGGGGTTTTTCAATGTACAAGCTGCCCTGCATGGTAAAGTTCGGGTCCCATTCGGCGGAGTTTTTAAACACCCGATTTGCATCGCCTGCAAAGGATATGGTTTGGGTATAATCGTACCCGGTGGGGGCAAAGGTGCTGTATACAAAATTATCGTAAGTACCCTGGGCATCACCGTTGACCATTGCAGGTACGCCTGCAGCAAAGGTGCTGTCCTCTACTTCGTGCATAAGCACGTTGTTTACGTAGCATAAAACGGTGTTGCCGTAAACCGAAATGCGCAGCGAAACCTTGTCGCCCACCTTGCCGACCGTACCTAAAACGGTGTAGTTGCCGGTGATGCTACCGTTTACGCGCTTGGCAAAACGGACCACCAGATTATCGTTTTGGGGCACGGCGCCTACGGCCAGCTCGTAGCCGGAATCGGCAGATTCGTCATACCGAGCGGCAATGCCGGTGAAGCCGGTGTGATTTTCTTCGCCGTTAAAATAACGGTTGTAGGTCACGTCGGCCTGCACGTAGTAATCTTTGGTGTTTTGGGCGCCAAAGTACCGATTTACTAAAAATCGGTCGGCGTGGAATAACCCACCGAAAACGTGGCCGGCGGCGTCATTCTCCCACTTGGAGCTCATAGAGCCGGAGAAGGTTTCGGTAAAATCGGTCGCGACGGTGGTCTCGCCATCGGCAGCCTGGGTTGAAACCAGGCCCAGCGTGGCAAAAAGGTTCACCGTCATAACCAATACCAAAAGCAACGCGATGAGTTTTTTGGCTTTGTTCATAAATACGCCTCCAAATTTCGTTTTAATTATTTCCATTCGCTCCAGCCCGAATCGTCTCTGTGTACGGCTGAACTGTTTATATTGATTACGTTTTTACTTCCGGTAGCGGAAGAACCGGTTTGCGAAGAAGACGTTTGTATGGTGCCACCCGAGGTGGTGTTGCCGGTGCTTGCGGCACCGGTACTTGTGCTGGTGGTGGTTTGCACTTGGTTGCCCGTTTGCGCCGAGCCGCCTTGCTGCTTGGAGGATGTGGGATTATCCCAAAAATCGTCGTCTATAATAATTTCTTGCCCTAACCCCGAAGAGGTATCGTCGGTAGAAGGCGTACCCTGGGTGCCGTTATCATCGGGACCCTTTGCGGGCTTTTTGCTGCAGGCGGTGCACCCCAGCAACAAGAGAACTATGCATAAAAAAATCAAACTTTTTTTCATTGGTTTTCGCTCACTTTCTTTTTTGAATTTATACTCAGTTTATTTTATCATATTTTCAGTTTTTTTACAAGCGCAAAATGCGCCGCGTTTTCTGTGCAATATACCCAAAATAAATATCCACCCGCATAGCGGGTGGTTTTTCATTTTAGGTCTACGCCCTAA
>CAZUJI010000073.1:0-6713 GCA_964620235.1 uncultured Eubacteriales bacterium | reverse complement strand
GATGTGGAGCGATATGTACTTTCGCCCCACCTTTGGTAAGTATTATGAGTTTGAGCGTGAAATGCCCCAAAGCATCGCCGCAGGCGTCCCCACCGGTGTGCAGCAGGTATTTTGGGACTATTACCACGAAAAGGAGGAGCAGTACGACCACATGTTCCACCTGCACGAGCAAATTGGCAAAAATACCATTTTTGCCGGCGGTGTGTACACCTGGTTAGGCCTGCTGCCCGACTACGTAAAAACCTTTAACTCTATGGTGCCCGCATTATACAGCGCCAAAAAGCATAATATTAAAGAGGTGTTTGCCACCATTTGGTCTAACGACGGCGCCGAGTGCCCCTACCTTTTCTCGCTGTACGGCTGTCAGCTGTTTGCCGAGTTCAGCTACACCGGCGAATATAACCCTCAGCACCTGAAGCAGCGTTTTTCCGAGTGCTGCGGCGTAGAGGCTGACGCCTTTACCGAAATGACCAAAATGGATTATCTGCCCGGTGATTTGGTGGGGGAGGAATGCTTTACCCCCGGCAGTCCTAAGCGAGCTAAAAACTTAATGTTTGAAGACCCGCTGATGCCCTTGTTTGAAAAGGATTTTGAGGGTATGGATTTGGTGGCGCACTACACCGGCTTTGAAGAAAAATACACCGCCTGGGCAAAGCAATATCCCCAATACGCCACGCTGTTTACGCTGGTTGCAAAATATGCTCGCCTGGTTAAGGGCAAATGCCAATGGCGCACCGAGGCGCCTGCTGCGGTACGGGCCAAAGACCATCAAAAAGCCGCCGAGCTGGCAAAATTCGCTTTAGAATTAAAGGCCGATGCCGAGGCCTTTACCGCCGCCTGGCGCACCGCCTGGCACGCCTATAACAAGCCCTTTGGCTTTGAGCTGAACGACGTTCGTATGGGCGGCTTAATTGCCCGCTTGGCCACCGCCGCGCAGCGTATGCAGGCCTTTGCCGAGGGTGAGCTTGCCGATATTGAAGAGTTGTCTTGTGAAAAGCTGCCCTTCAGCCGCAACGTAGAGGGCGCCGCCAAGGGCTGCGTGCGCAAGCAAAAGTGGCACGATTTTGCCACCGTAAACACTATGGGCGGTTACACCAACCTGCGCAGTTAAATTGCGCAAGATTGTGCACAAAGTGATAAACATTATGCAAAGACAAATTTTATCTTTTATGCTAAGGTAAAAATATAAAATATACGCTACGGAGGTTTGCTTATGAATTATAAGGTTGGGTTTTCGAGGGTAAACATTACCCCTATGCTGGGCATTGGGCTTTGCGGTTACTTTTTTGACCGCTTTGCCGACAAGGTATTAGACGAGTTAGAGCTGAACGCCGTTGCCTTTGACGACGGCGAGAGCCAAGCCGTTTTGCTGGCCTTTGACGCATCGGAAATTCGCAAGGTAAACGCCGACGTTTTACGCAAATCGGCTTCCGAGGCCACCGGCCTGCCTATGGAGGCCGTATTTTTAACCAGCACCCACACCCACACTGCCCCCTTTATTGAGTTCGAGCACGAGAGGACATTGGAGCGTGAGTATGCGCAATTTTTGGCTCGCAAGGCTGCCGATGCCGCCAAACTGGCGCTGGACGACCTGCGCCCCGCCCAAATCAGCTACGGCACGGTAGAGGCCAAGGGTATCTCGTTTGTGCGGCGCTACCGTATGAAGGACGGCACCGCTCAAACCAACCCTACCGTGGGCGACCCCAATATTTTAGAGGCCATTGGCAAGCCCGACGAGCGTGAGCACGTGCTGCGCTTTGACCGCGAGGGCGCCGAAACGGTGCTGCTTGTAAACTTTGGCGTACACCCCGACACCATTGGCGGTTGCGGCATCTCGGCCGACTACCCCGGTTTTTTACGCAAAACCGTAGAACTGGCCTTACCCGGCACCAAGTGCTTGTTTATTAACGGCGCCCAGGGTGACGTAAACCACGTAAACCCGCAGCCGGTGGGCGGGCAAGCCAACGGTATGCACCGCGACTTTGACTGCCCCCGCGGCTACGCCCACGCCCGCCATATGGGCAACGTGCTGGCCGGTGGTGTGTTGCAGGTGTATGAGAAGATGACCCATATTGAGCCCGGCAAACTACGCTTTGTACATAAAACGGTGCAAATTCCCGCCAACCGTCCCACCCCTGAGGAAATGCCCTTGGCGCGGCTGTATCACGAGCTGCACACCGCAGGTAAGGATGAGGAAATCCCCTACACCGGTATGGAGCTGACCACCGTGGTGGCCGGTGCTGCCCGCAAGGTGCGTTTAGAGCACGGCCCCGACTTTTTCCAAATTGATATTTGCGGCCTTGCCCTGGGTGAGATTGCCTTTATCGGCTTCCCCGGTGAGCCCTTTACCGATATTTCTACCACCATTAAGGCGGTCGACGAGGGGTATGCCTTGGTAATGACCTTTGTATTTGCCAACGGCAGTGAGGGGTACTTCCCTATGCGCGATACCTACGACGAGGGTGGCTACGAGGCCTCGACCTCACCCTTTAAGGCGGGCGTGGGTGAGCTGCTGGCCCAAAAAGGCATTTCGCTGTTAAAGACTATGAAAAAGTAGGTGTATGAATATGAGAGAACAAATCATTCAAAAGGTTTTAGACAAAAAATTAGTGGCCATTGTGCGGGGCGTTTACGGTGAGGACTGTGTTGCTCTGGCCAAGGCGCTGTATGCCGGCGGCATTGGGCTGATGGAAGTCACCTTTGACCAAAAAGACCCGGAGGGCCCCAAAAAAACCGCCGATACCATCTCGCTGCTGTGTGAAAAAATGGCGGGCAAGATGGACATTGGCGCCGGTACCGTTACCAGCGTAGAGCTGATGGAGGTTGCCCGCAAGGCCGGCGCAAAATTCATTATCTCCCCCGATATGAACCCCGACGTTATTCGCGCCACCGTGGCGGCAGGGTTGGTATCTATGCCCGGGGCTATGACTCCCACCGAGATTTTGCAGGCCCACAACGCGGGGGCTGATTTTGTAAAGGTGTTCCCCACCTCCGGCCTGGGCGCGGGGTACATTAAGGCCGTTGCGGCACCCTTAAACCACATAAAGCTACTGGCTGTGGGCGGCGTGAACGAAAAGAATATCGGTGAATTTTTAAAGGCCGGTGCCGTAGGCGCCGGTGTGGGCGGTAATTTGGTAAATAAAGATTTGGTAGCCGCCGGCGAATTTGATAAAATTACTGCTTTAGCCCAAGAATTTATTGCAAACTGCAAATAAAATAAAGGAGTCTTTCAAAATGAAAATTACCGCTTTAAAGCTGTACACCGTAAAACCCCGTTGGTTATTTTTAAAGGTTGAGACCGACAGCGGCCTTTGCGGCTGGGGCGAGCCCGTGGTTGAGGGTCGCGCCGCCAGCGTTAAGGCTGCCGTAGAAGAGTTAAGCGATTATTTAATCGGCAAAGACCCGCTGCGCATTGAGGACCACTGGCAGGTGCTGTACCGCGCAGGGTTTTATCGCGGCGGCCCCGTGCTTATGAGCGCCATTGCGGGCATTGACCAGGCCCTGTGGGACATTAAGGGTAAATTTTTAAGTGCTCCCGTGTACGAGCTGCTGGGCGGTGCCTGCCGCGACAAGCTGCGGGTATACCGTTGGATCGGCGGCGACCGCCCCGACGACGTGGTAAAAACCGCCGGCGAGGCCATTGCCCAAGGCTACTCGGCCATTAAAATGAACGCCACCGAGGAGCTGCATTTTATTGACGACTTTAAAAAGGTGCAGGCGGTGTCTGACCGTATTGCCGCCCTGCGGGATGCCTACGGCTACGACCTGGACATTGCCGTAGATTTTCACGGCCGCGTACACAAGCCTATGGCCAAGGTGCTGGCTCGGGAGTTAGACCAATATCACTTAATGTTTATTGAAGAGCCGGTGCTGCCCCAAAACAACGAGGCCCTGCGCGAGGTGGCTCGTGCCACCACCACCCCCATTGCCACGGGCGAGCGTATGTTCAGCCGTTGGGATTTTAAAAACATTTTAGAGGCGGGGTACGTAGATATTCTGCAGCCCGACCTTTCCCACGCCGGCGGCATCAGCGAGTGTAAAAAAATCGCCACTATGGCCGAGGCCTACGACGTGGCCGTAGCCCCCCACTGTCCCTTAGGCCCCATTGCCCTTTCGGCCTGCGTGCAAATAGATATTTGTACCCCCAATGTAACCATTCAAGAGCAATCCTTGGGTATTCATTACAACGCCGGCACCGAGCTGTTGGATTATTTAAAAAACTCCGACGTATTTAAGTACAATCAAGGCTTTATCGACCTGCCCACCGGCGCCGGTCTGGGCGTAGAGGTAAACGAGGAATACGTAGCCCAGGTAGCCAAAGAGGGGCACAACTGGAAAAATCCCGTTTGGCGCAATGCCGACGGCACCGTAGCCGAGTGGTAAAGGAGCTTTTATGAATATTTGCATTAGCGGCATTACCCCTGAGATTGAAAAAACCTTAGAGTACATTTTGCCTGAGGTTGGCCTGAAGTCCTGCCAAAGGGCCGAGTATACCCTCACCCTTACAAAGGGCGAGCATTTGGTGCTTACCGTGGGCGAAAAATCCGCCCGAATTACCTACGGCAACCGTATTCAGCTGTGCCGCGCCCTATCACACCTAAAGGCACACCATTCCGAGGTTGGTTTTTGCTTAGAAGAAACGCCGGTGTTTCGCAACGTGGGTATTATGCTCAACCCCACCGAGGGCGCCCCTAAACCGGAAAAGCTGCAATGGGAACTGCGCAAGCTGGCTTTAATGGGCAACAATTTTGCCCTTTTGTATGCCGAGGACACCTACGAGATTGCGGGCGAGCCCTATTTTGGCTATATGCGGGGCCGCTACTCCTACGACGAATTAAAGGCCATTGACGATTATGCCGACGCCTTGGGCATTGAGGTGGTGCCCTGTATTCAAACCTTGGGGCACATGCAGCATACGATGAAATGGCCGGCCTATGCCCAAATTCGCAACACCCACAATATTTTATTGGTGGACGAAGAGCAGTCTTACGCTTTTATTGAAAAGGCCATTCGCGCTGCCAGCGCCCCCTTCCGCACCAAGCGGATTCACATTGGTTTAGACGAAGCCTGGGAGCTGGCCGAGGGGGAATACCGCAAGCGCCACGGCATTTGCAACCCCGAGGATTTGATGGGTCGCCACATTGCCCGCATTGTAGATATTTGCAAGGGGTTAGACCTGCGCCCTATGATGTGGAGCGATATGTATTTCTCGATTGCTTTTGGGTTTTACTACGAGCGGGAAAAAGAGTGGCCGCCCGAGGTATTAAAAAACGCGGTGCCGGGTATGGACTACGTGTATTGGGATTATTACTCCAGCGAGCCGCAGGTATACGACCACGTATTTCATCTGCATCGGCAGTTGGGCAACCAGACCGTTTTTGCAGGCGGTATTTACACCTGGTTTGGCCCCTTCCCCGACTACAGCAAAACCTTTGAATTTGCCGTGCCCGGGTTAGAGAGCGCCCTGCGCAACGGTATTCAGGACGTGTTTGCTACCGTTTGGGGCAGCGACACCAACGACCCGCTGCCCATTTTATACGGTATGCTGATTTATACCGAATTTTGCTACAGCGGCAAGCACGACAAGGCCGCCATTGACCGTCGCTTTGAGGAAATTTTTGATATGCCCGCCAAAACCGTTTTGGATATGAACGATTTTGACCATATCCCCGGCGACGCGGTGGGCAAAGAGGTACGTTCCACCGGCAGCCCAAAGCGAGCCGACAATTTATTGTTTGAGGACCCGCTGGCCCCCTTGTTTGAAAAGGACTTTGAGGGCATAGATTTGGTGACCTACTACAGTGATTTTTACGACCGCTTTACCGCCTATGCCGAGCAGTATCCCCAATTTGCCGTTAGCTTTCGCCACGCGGCGCAGTTTGGCAGGGTGCTGCACAAAAAGTGCATTTGGCGGCAAGAGGCCCCCAAGGCCGTGCGGGCCAAAGACCGTCAAAGGGCGGCCGAGCTGGTGGCTATGGCAAAGGATTTAAAGGCCGAGGTAGAGCTGCTGCAGCAGTATTCCACCGAGCTGTGGTGCCACTACAATAAATTGTTTAACGTAGAGATGTTAGAGTACCACATTGGCGGTGTAGCCGCCCGTTTTGCCACCGCTGCCCGCTTAATGGAGCAGTTTGCCAAGGGTGAAATAGACGATATTGAAACCCTGTCCTGCGAAAAGCTGCCCTTCAGCCGCTACGTAGAGGGGGTGCCCGACGGCTTGGTGCGCAAGCAAACCTGGCAGCAGGTAGCCTCGGTAAACGCTATGGTACGTATGGCATTTGTTTAGGAATATATGCGAATTGTCAAGACGTTACGGTTTATATAGTATAAAAACTGAGGTGATACCATGCAACCGCAAATTTCTGTAATTCAAATACAACAGTACGGCAAAATCCGTTTAAAATTAAAAGAGCTTATGGATGCGCGGGGCATCACCCGTAATGCGCTGGCCAACGCCATTCACACCCGATTTGAAGTGATTGATAAATGGTATAACGGTCAGGTTGAAAAAATGGATACAGACATTTTAGCCCGCATTTGTTACACCCTACAATGCAAAGTGGAGGATATTTTGGAATACGTAGAATAATACGGCATTATAAAACCCGTCTTAGCAAAAAAATGCTAAGGCGGGTTATTTTTTGTTTTACCTTTGCTCTAAGCAAACACGAGCAATCCGAACCTGCCTAAAACGGCATAATTTCGGTGCTTTT
>CAZUJI010000072.1:0-6715 GCA_964620235.1 uncultured Eubacteriales bacterium | reverse complement strand
GCTTCGCTGACAGCTCCCTCGTCAGAGGGAGCCAAGGTGTAGATTTGTTCCCAATTTGACACAAGCATATACTAACTTTATGAGGTGATACTATGCAAACGAGAGCCGTGGTTTTTGATAAAGACGGTACGCTTTTAGATTTTGAGGCCTTATGGGTGCCTGTGGCCGCTGCCGTTACGCAAAAGTTGTTTTTACAATACAATATAAAAAACGTGCCTACGGAGGAGATTTTGGCGGCCTGGGGCATTGCGGGGGAATTTGTCTCTATAAAGGGCTCTATCTGCTACGGCACTTATGCTGATATGGCCCGCGACTGTGCCGCAGTACTGCAAAGGTATGGCTGCAATATACCGCCGGCGGAATTGGCCGCGTGGCTTTCTACCGCTTTTTTGGAGTGTATGCCCGCCGGCAAGCTGCGCCCCACCTGCCCCGAATTGCCCGAGATTTTACGGCAATTAAAGCAGGCCGGCATTGTGGTGGCCTTGATGACCGCCGATGCTCCCGACATCACCAAAAAATGTCTGCAGGGCTTAGGGATTTTAGAATATTTTGATATTTTATACACCGATGACGGCACGCACCCGCCCAAGCCTGACCCCTACTGCATTCACCGTTTGTGTGAAGCCTACGGCTTTACCAAAGACCAAGTGGTTATGGTGGGCGACACGCTGACCGATATGCAGTTTGCCAAAAATGCTGGTGTACGCGGCATAGGTCTGGCAAAAACGATAGAAAACAAGGCGATTTTGTTCAGCCTTACCGATACGGTGCTTTACGACTTGACCTATTTGCAAGCAGAATTATAATAATATCTATAAAAGCCGATGACCGCCCGCTGCTGTAACGCAACGGGCGGTCACCGTATATGGGGATGAATATGGGTGGGTAAGTTTTTGGGCTACCTTGCTTGTTTTACAGGCGTTGCCCGCGGGGTTTTGGGGATGCGGACGGTGTACTCTATATACTCCTCGGTTTCGCTTTTTGTGGCCGAGGCGCCAAAGCCGGCCTTGCGCATGGTATCTATCATACGGTGCAGACTGTTGGAAAAGAGTCGGATATCACCAATAGAAATGGCGTGGCGAGGCTTTTGCACGGCATTTTTAGGCAAAAGCATATGCTCTACCAATTCCTCGGTTTGCTTGACGGTAAGGGCGCCGGCAATTACCGCATCTAACCCCTCTTCCCTACGCTCGTCGGGTAGGCGAACCAGGGCGCGGGCGTGGCGTTCGGTAAGCCCTGCAGCCATAATACGCTCGGCCTGCGCATCGCTCAGTTGCAGCAGACGGCGTTTGTTGGAAAGGGTGGACTCGGCCATACCCAAGCGGGCGGCCAGCTCGTGAGGCGCTACCGAATATGCGGTTATAATGTGCTCTATGGCGCGGGCCTGCTCAAAAAAAGAAAGGTCGCTGCGCTGCAGATTTTCGGTTAGGGCGGTAATGGCCGCCGCAGTATCGTCCACGTCTTGCAGGATACAATCAGCCGTTTGCGCGCTCAACAGCTGCAGGGCCATAAAACGGCGCATACCGGTAATGATTTGGTATTCTTCACCCACGGGGCGCACGGTTAACGGATGAATCAACCCGCCGGCGCGGATGCTCTCAGCCAAGGCGTACAGCTCGTACTCGGGAATGGTTTGCCGCTGACGGAAGGGCGCGGGCTTAAGCTTGCTCAGCTCTATGGCAACCACTTTTTTGAATTTTGTTTTTGGCCAGTTGATTCGCAACCCTTTCACCTCACAAGCGGCTTGTCCTTGGTACGCTTAAATTATATCCATATTTCGTAAAAATTGCAAGAATTTTCCATTTACAAAAACCGCCTGTATTTTGGGTTTGGCGGCAAGGTTTTCTGCTTTTTTTGGCGAAAAAGCGAAAACAACTCGCCATTTTGCAGTAAAATGCGAATTGTTTTTTATAAAGATATATGCTATACTGTAAAAAAAGCCAAAGAGGTGTTTGTATGTTAAAGGATTTAGTACTGAAAAACCGTAGCTTTCGTGGGTATGACGGCAACTACGTAATTCCCCGAGAGCAGATTGAAGATTTATTAGAAACCGCGCGTTTTGCGGCCTCCAGCCGAAACTCGCAGCCCTTAAAATATTATATTTCCTGCACACCCGAGCGCAACGCTGAAATTTTGGCCCTGACCAAATGGGCAGCGCTCTTAAAAGACGAGCAGCTTCCCCACCCCGGTCACGCCCCCACCGCCTACGTGGTGATTTGCCAGGACGTGGATTTGTTCCAACGGATTTTATCGGTAGACGTGGGTCTTACGGCGCAAACCATTTTGCTGGCGGCGGTAGAGCAAGGCTTGGGCGGCTGTATGATTGGCGCATTTAACAAGCCCGAAATCTCGAAGCTTTTGAAGCTGCCCGAGAATATTCAGCCTCAGCTGGTGGTTGCCATTGGCAAGCCGGATGAGAACATTATTTTAACTGAGGTTAAAGAGGACAACAATATTGACTATTACCGCGATGCCGAGGGTAACCACTACGTACCCAAGCGCAAATTGAAGGATATGCTTTTGAACGATTAAAATCGACATAAAAACGCCCGAGGAATTTTTTAGTTCCTCGGGTGTTTTGTTTTTAATAGTTGGTAATGACTTTTTTGTTTATATAGTCGTAGCTTAATACCTTTTTGGAGCGCAGGAACATATCGCAAGGGTTGCCGATGCGCACTAATTGCAAAAGGCCAATACTGACGTCAATGCTCATAACGTTAAAGCAATCGTAGGTTTTGGTGCCCCGCACCCGACGGCCGTCGGTATGGCCGCCCCAATCGGTGGCGCACTCTACGGCAATATTTAAAATACCGTTGGCGGTGTAGCCAAATATATCGTGGTGATAGTGGCCGGCCAAGTGGCACACAAATTTACCGCCATCTGCAATAAATTTGGCCAGCAATTCATCCAACCAAGCATTGTTATTATCGTACCCTACCACCGATTCTTCATCTAAAATAGAATCAAAGGTAACCGGCGCGTGCTCTACTATAATGCCCGTTGCCTCGTGGGCGGCAGAAAGAATGGTGTAATCCTTTTCTTTTGCCTCGGCCATAATCTGTTTCAGCCAGACCTTTTGCTCCTCGATATCGTGGTACAGGTCTACTACCACCAAGCGGATACCATTGTCGGGAAAGTCTTTATAATAAGCCATACTATGCTCACCCGGCATATAGGTCACGCCCCAGTTGTGGGTAACGTTGAATAATTTGTTGTAAATTTGCTCTTTTGTGGCCGGTGTGCACTGCATATCGGCATAGGTATCGTGGTTGCCTACGCAGTTTAAAATGGGGTTGGCGCAAATGGTGCCGTAATTGTAGAAATCACGGTATATAAGGTGAGATGCGCCACAATAGTCGCCGGTATGTAAGCCAAAGGCAATATCGTCTTTATAATGGTTGATGTACTCCACAATACGGTTCCAAAGCTCCATACGGGCGTGAATATCACCGAAATGGACAAACTGCAGGGGCATATACGGGTCTTTAAAGTAATGTAAGCGACCGCCGGCGGCCTGTACCACGTAGGGCTCCATATCTTTATTGGTAACCAAAATGCTCTCAATGGGCGGCGCAGGCTCCATTTTAGCCGGGTCCCGTCGGGAAGCGAACTCATATTTGCTGGAGGATACGTCCCCATAATAGGATTTTAATTGTTGCGGTGTCATATCGGACCATTTCATAGCATTGACTCCTTTGTATTTGTTTTACAATCAGCACTCTGCCTTTTGGGCTCTGCCCATCAGCTGATGCAAGGTTTCTATAGGTGCGGCGCCGTGGAATAAAATCTCGCAGCACTGCCGGGTAATGGGCATTTCTACCCCGTATTTTTGGGCCAAAGCATTGGCCGAGCGAGCGGCGTAGTAGCCCTCTACCGTGCCTACGGTTTGCAAAGCGGTTTGCACGTTGGTACCGCTGCCCACCAGCTGCCCAAAGCGATGATTACGGCTATGGGGCGAGGTGCAGGTAACCACCAGATCCCCCAAGCCGGTAAGGCCCATAAAGGTTTTTTCGTCGGCCCCCATTTGTACACCCAAACGGCACATTTCGGCCAAGCCACGGGTAACCAGGGCGGCCTTGGTATTGTCGCCCATTTGCAGGCCGTCAATCATACCTGCGGCAACGGCGATAATGTTTTTTAAGGCGCCGCCCAACTCTACGCCCAACATATCAGGGTTGGTGTAGATGCGGAAATTCTGCGTCATTAACAACTCCTGCACCTGCTCGGCCACGGCCATATCGCGGGCCGCCACCGCAACGGTGGTGGGAATGCCCCGCGCCACCTCCTCTGCGTGGGAGGGCCCCGAAAGCACCGCAACCGTGCTATTGGGGCATTCTTGCTCAATGACCTGGGACAATCGATACAACGTATCGTGCTCTAAGCCTTTGGCCACGTTGATAATCAAACCGTTGTAACCGACTTGGGCCAAGCGACCGGCGGTTTGGCGCACTGCCGTAGAGGGCACTGCCAAAATGCAGGCGTTGGCCGACAAGGCACAGCAAAGATTGGTGCTGAAAGCAATTTCTGCCGGGAGCTTTACACCCGGCAAAAGCTTGGTATGCTCCCGCGTGGTGCGGAGCAATTCTATTTCATTTTCAAAGGGGGACCATACGGTAACGCGGTGGCCACACTGCAATGCATCTAACGCCAAGGCCAGACCCCAGCCACCTGCACCCAAAACAACCACGTTAGCCATTTTTATGCTCCTTTTTCACGGTCAGGGGCTTTTCCTCCCCTTTTTGGATGCGCTCAATATTGGAGCGATGCATAACGATAACAATGGCTGCTACAACTGCGCACAGCAAAAATTCCACCCAACGGTAGGGTGAGGTGCCAAACAGCAAAATAGCAAAGGGCACCACAATTACCGTGCAAAGCGAGCCGATGGAAACGGTTCTTGTAAAAATAAAAACGGCTAAAAAGATTAAAATACCAATGATAAAGGCGCGCCAGTTACAAGCCAGCATAATACCGGCGGTTACGGCCACGGCCTTGCCGCCCTTAAAGCCAAAGAACAACGGGTAAATATGGCCGATTTGGCACAATATACCGCAGAAATAGGCCCCGTACACCGGAAAGAAAAGAATACTCTCGGTTTGGGCATACAAATATGCAAATAAAATATATCTGCCAATTAAGCAGGCGGCCGCCGCTTTGCCTAAATCCAGCAAAAAGGTAATGGCGCCGGGCAAAACGCCCACGGTGCGCATAACGTTGGTCATACCCGCGTTGCCGCTGCCCATTTGGCGAACGTCTTTTTTAGTAACGATTTTTGAGATAATTACCGCAAAGCTTATGCTACCCATTAGGTAACTGACCACCGCAGCAATCAACAAAACCAGAAAAATATCCATACAATTCTACTCCTAAAACACAGCTATCTCTAAACTCTTGCTGTTGGGGTAACAAGAGTCGAACTGATTATGGGTTCAACTTTTGTCACCCTACCCTCTTTCGCGAATCACAAAGCGTACCGGTGTACCCTCTAAACCGAAAGTGGAACGAATTTGATTTTCTAAATACCGTTGGTATGAAAAATGGAACAAATCTGCTTTATTGCAGAAGCAAACGAACGTAGGCGGCTTAACCGAAGCCTGGGTAATGTAGTAAATTTTTAACCGCTTGCCCTTATCCGACGGGGGTTGTACCCGAGCGGTGGCCTCGGCCAATACGTCGTTGAGCATACCCGTAGAAATACGGGTGCTGTTTTGCTCGTGCACGTATTTGGTCAGCTCAAACAAACGGTCGACCCGTTGGCCGGTTTTGGCCGAAATAAACACAATAGGCGCGTAGGACATAAAGGAAAAATCGTTCTCTAACTTTTTGCGGAAATTTGCCATTGTGCGATCGTCTTTTTCCACAGCGTCCCACTTGTTTACGGCAATAATGGCGGCCTTGCCCGCCTCTACCGCCAAGCCGGCGACTTTGGAGTCTTGCTCGGTAAAGCCCTCGGTGGCGTCGATCATAATAATGCAAACGTCGGCGCGGTCTACCGCCATTTTGGCCCGCAGGACGCTGTATTTTTCAACCGCGTCAACCACCTTGCTTTTGCGGCGCAGACCCGAAGTATCAATAAAATTGAACTTTACGCCGTTGCGCTCCACCAAGCTGTCGATACTGTCACGGGTGGTGCCTGCAATGTTGGAAACAATAGAGCGCTCCTCACCCGAGATGCAGTTTAGCAGTGAGGATTTGCCCGCGTTGGGCTTGCCGATAATAGCTACCTGAATGACCTCGTCCTCGTCCTCTTGCTCGTCGGACTCGGGTAAAAATTCCACCACGCGGTCTAAAAGATCGCCCGTGCCGTGACCGTGCACTGCCGAAACAGCCACCGGGTCACCCAGCCCCAAATTGTAAAACTCGTAAATTTCTACGGGAGGCTGACCCACCGTATCGCACTTATTTACGCACAAGACCAAGGGCTTGCCGCTTTTTTGCAGCATTTGGGCTACGTCCATATCGGCGGCGGTAACACCGCTGCGCAAATCGGTAACAAAAATAATAACCTCGGCCGTGTCGATAGCCAGTTGGGCCTGCTCGCGCATTTTTTTGAGCAAAACATCGTCGGTATTGGGTTCAATACCGCCGGTATCTATTAACATCATTTTGCGGCCCAGCCATTCGGTATCGCCATAGATACGGTCGCGGGTTACACCGGGGGTATCGTCAACAATGGACAGCCGTTTGCCGACAAGTTTATTAAACAACGTGGATT
>CAZUJI010000071.1:0-6734 GCA_964620235.1 uncultured Eubacteriales bacterium | reverse complement strand
AAAACCCAAGGAGCGGAAAAAGAGGTAACCTACGGCATATATTTGCGGCGGGGTGACCGAGCTATAAGGATTGAGGATATTTCATCAAATAAACAGGCGGTTCTGCTTTTAATAGACCGTTTGCGGCGCAACCCGGTAGACCCTGAGATTTTGCCCGAAATTGTTGATGATTTATTAACCGAAATATACGCTATTTAAAGGGAATCATAAACCCCTGCAGGTCTACGCCCGCGATATCTCCGCCGATGACCTGCCCGTCGCACACCATCAGGTGCAAAAAAATATCCTGCGGCTGCCCCGGAAAATTGAGCACCGGATAGGTATACACCGTACACTGCCGCCCGGCATAGGGCTGCAAATTAAACCCTTGCTGTTTTTGCAGGGCATTGTAGTTTTGGTACACCTGCGAAAAGGTTTTGGGCAGCACCACCGATTTCTCTTCAGAGCACTCCCCTACCTGCCAGCCAAAGCTTTGTATGTATTTGATACGCTGCTCGGGGATATTTGCCCGATTTGACGGCTGTATAGACCAAGCGTAGGCCCAATGCACCTGCACCAAAAGCGTTGCCGCCAAAGCCAGCGTTAACAAAACAACTGTGATTTTGCCTTTTAGTAAGGCTTTTAGATTCTGCATAAACCATACCCCCGTACAGTTTATGCCCTACTTAACCGTTATATGAGCAAGCACACCGCGTGCACGGCAATGCCCTGGCCTTGGCCGGTAAAGCCCAATTTTTCTTCAGTGGTGGCTTTAACGTTCACCTGCGACAGTGCAACACCTAAATCCTCGGCGATGTTTTGGCGCATAATCTGTATATACCCTGCCAATTTGGGGGCCTGGGCAATCACAGTAGCGTCTATATTGCCGATTTTGTACCCCTCTTGCTTGATAAGGGCCGCAACGTGGCGCAGAAGAATACGGCTGTCTATGCCCTTGTACTGCGGGTCACTGTCCGGAAAATGCTTACCAATGTCCCCCAATGCGGCGGCGCCCAGCAAGGCATCGCTAACGGCGTGCAAAAGCACGTCGGCATCGGAGTGGCCCAAAAGGCCTTTTTCGTAGGGAATATCTACCCCACCGAGAATCAATTTTCTATCTTCCACCAAGCGGTGTACGTCATACCCATGACCAATCCGCATTTTATTCACCTCTTAAAAAAGCCTCCGCCAAAAGGATATCCTCCGGCGTGGTAATTTTTATGTTGGTATACTCCCCCGGTACGGTATAAACGGTGTAGCCTGCCGCCTCTACCAAAGCGCAATCGTCGGTATACACCCTGTCGCCCGCCCTATCAAGGGCATCTTTGTACCAGTCGCACCGAAAGCCTTGGGGTGTTTGCACCGCAAACAGCGTGCTGCGGTCGGGGGTGTGGATAATTTGCCCATCGGCACCGCAGACCTTAATGGTATCTTTTACCGGCACCACGGGGGCGGCCGCGCCCTGCTGCTGCACCGCGCCGATAACCGCTGCAATTACCTCTTGTGAAATCAAGGGGCGAGCGCCGTCGTGAATGAGCACAATATCGGCATTGCCCACCGCTGCAAAACCGTTGGCTACCGACCGGGTGCGGGTATTACCACCGGCCACAATGTCGGTAATTTTGGTAAAGCCGTAGGTTTCGGCCATCTGCTGCAAGCTTAAAATATCCTGCTCGCGGGTGGTTAAAACAATACGGTCTACCAACGGGCAATTTTGAAACGCCCTGCAGGTATGCGCCAGCACCGGCTGCCCCTGCAAGGGCATTAGCATTTTATTTTCGCCCCCCATACGGCTGGAGGAGCCGGCGGCGGCAATAACCACCGCTACCGTTGGCTTGTCTTCGGCACAAAGGGAATATTCTAATTTAAACTCTACTGCTTGCATAGCTTCACATCCAAAAAAACGCCCCGTACCTTTTCAGGAAAGCGGGGCGTTGATTCTTATATTATTCTTCGTTGCCGCAGCAATCGCAACCGCCGTCGCAATCACAGTCGCAGTCAAAATCAAACTCTAAGTTTGTGCCGCAACCGGGGCAATTGATCTCGCCTTCTTCGATCATATCTTCGGTCAGATAAATGCAATCGTGGCAGTTGGGGCACTCGATTTCGTATTCGAACTCGTCGTCCTCACAGCAGCAATCGCAATCTTCATCGTCGCAATCGCAGTCACAGTCGCAATCGTCCTCATAGAAGTCATCTTCTAAGTTGGCTAAATCTTCGTCAACAGCGTCAATCTGCTCGCCCATCTCGGCGCAGGTGTCGTCTAACTCCTCAATAGAAAGTGCAACGTCCTCTAAAACGTCGATGATGGCTTTTAAGATTTTGTCTTGCTTATTGTTTTCATCCAGGCCCAAACCGTCGGCCAGGCCTTTGATGTAAGAAACTTTTTCGTTAATGGTCATAACACAGTACTCCTTTTATAAAAATCGTACGGCCGATGTTACGGCCTTAATACCTTAACCCGTTAAAAACGAATTATACACGCTCCATATACTCGCCGGTGCGGGTATCAATGCGGATAACGTCGCCCTCGTTAATAAACAGAGGTACGCGAATCTCAGCGCCTGTTTCTAAGGTGGCGGGTTTTAAAGCGTTGGTAGCGGTGTTGCCCTTAAAGCCGGGATCGGTTTGGGTGATCTCTAACTCAACGAATGTGGGGGGCTCTACGCCAAAGATTTTGCCCTTGTAGGACAGAATCTTACAAGTCATATTCTCTTTAACGAACTTGAAGTTGTCGTCTAAATCAGCTTGGTTAACGGGAACCATCTCGTAGCTTTCGGGGTCCATAAAGTAGTACAGACCTTCGTCACTGTAAGAGAACTCCATCTCTTTGCGCTCTACGAAAGCGGTGGGGAACTTTTCAGTGGGAGAAAAGGTCTTTTCAATTACGCTACCTGCAATAACGTTGCGAATTTTGGTACGAACAAAAGCCGCGCCCTTACCAGGTTTTACGTGTTGGAACTCGATAATTTGATATACGTTACCTTCCATTTCAAAGGTTACGCCGTTTCTAAAATCGCCGGCACTAATCATAATTTTTATACCTCCAAAAAATTTGCTATTATAAGTGTATTATATTTTTCCGTTTTTTTCAAGTATAATTTTCAAGAAATCAAAGAATAAGCAACTTTTTTTCACATTCGGTAAGATTTTTACACCCATTTGGCTGTACAAGCACCATATCTTCGATGCGTACGCCGAATTTTCCGGGGATATAGATACCCGGCTCTACGGTGACCACACTGCCTGCGGGCAGATGCTCTTCGTTTTTTGGGGCAAGGGTGGGTTGCTCGTGAATTTCTAACCCAACACCGTGGCCGGTGCTGTGGGTAAAGTATTTGCCAAAGCCTGCACTGCGAATGACCTCGCGGGCGGCCGAGTCAACGTCGCAGCATTTAACGTCGGCCGAGATTTTGGCAATGGCGGCCTCGTTGGCCTGAAGAACCGTGTTATAGACCAACTCCATTTCTTCGGTGGCGTGGCCTACGGCGACGGTACGGGTCATATCGCTGCAATAGCCGTTGTACATAGCGCCAAAATCGAAGGTAACAAAATCACCTTTTTTAATAGAGCGATACCCGGGCACCCCGTGGGGCATAGAGCTATTCTCGCCCGAAACAACAATGGTGTCAAAGGCTACCTTATCGGCCCCGAAGCGGCGCAGGGTGTAATCTAACTCTACCGCCAATTTGCGCTCGCTAACCCCCTCTTTTACGTAATTCAGCACCGTTTCAAAGGCGCGTTCGGCAATGCGCTGCGCTTTAACGATATTTTCGACCTCTAACTCGCTTTTTTGCATACGCAAAGCGGCAATGGATTGGGTAAGCTTTTCACAGGGCTCTACGGGAATGGTGCCGAAAATATCCTTTACTATATTCAGCTGCGCAATGGTTATATCGGTTTCTACCGTAATGCGCTGCGCGCCCAATTCTTCGGCGGTTTTAAGCAACTGCAGACGGGCAGACTCTAAAAGCCGCACCTTGGCGCCCTGCACCTTTTTGCAGGCGGCTTCGTAATAGCGGCCGTCTACCAAAAAAACGTTTTCTTCCCCGCCGGTAAACAAATACCCTGCAGAGGAGTCAAAGCCGGTCATATATCGGCGGCCAATGGGCGTAACGATTAAAGAAACGGTGTTGGGTTGCTGTAAAGTATCCATAATTGCTCCTTATACTAACGATTGATAATAGGTTTTCATTGTTAAGGCATCCTCAGCCTGGGTGCCGTCGGACTCGCAAATAATAATGGGCGAGCATTGTTTTTTTGCAGTTAATTCCATAACCGGTTCAAAATCGGGACCGTAGACCCGGTCAGCAAAGGTAAGGTGCTTTTTCTCGCCCCCGGCGGTGTACTCAATTTTAGAAAAATGAGAATGATACTCCCGCAGACGGGAAATGCCCAAGCGATTTTCAATCTCGCCAAACACCGCCTCAAAATCGGCATAGGTTTTTAAGCCGCCGATGGTACGGGCATTTAAGTGGCCGAAATCAATACACGGAATCAAGCGTTCGTCCAACTCGCAAAGGGTTAAAACCTCGTTTAAATCGCCCAGCTGGTTTAGCTTGCCCATCGTTTCGGGGCAAACGCGGATATGCCCCAAACCCTCGGCATCTAAAGCGTTTAAAGATTTTTGCATTGTATCTAAGGCAAGCTGCAAAGCCTCTTGCCTGCTGATTTTACCGCAGGAGCCGGTATGCACGATAATGCGGTTGCCGCCCATAGCGTCTACCGCGCGGGCGCTGCTTAAAATATAGTCGATAGAGCGCAGGCGCTTTTCCTCCTCTACGCTGGACATAGAAATATAGTAAGGCGCGTGCAGTGATAATACGATACCCGCCTGCCGAGCCAGCTCGCCCAGCTGTGCAGCCTTATCTTGCCCAATATTTACACCACGACCGCACTGGTATTCAAAGGCGTCTAACCCCATTTTGGTGATATACTCCGGCACTTGCAGGCTACCCTTGTAGCCCTGGGCATAAAAGCTCTCGGAATTGCCGGCGGGACCAAATTTAGCACCCATAGTTTTGCTCCTTATTGTGTTTTTTAAGAATTTTTGCCTCTAAACGGCGGCGAATAATAAAGCTCTTTTTATCTTCAAGCAAAATCGGTTCTACCCGCACTGTTTTTACACCGCAAAGGTTGCCACCCAAAACGTCGGTGAACAATTGGTCACCCACCAAGGCAACCTGTTTGCGGTTTGCGCCCAAATGCCGTAAGCCGCGCCAAAAGCCAAAAGGCAAAGGCTTGCAGGAAAGGGAAATAAATTCAAGCCCCAGCTTTTGGGCAAAGGGCTCTACCCTTTTTTGCTTGGAGTTAGAAAGCACCAGCAGGCGAATACCGTTTGCCTTCATTACCGCCAGCCATTCGTACAGCCCCTCTAACGGTTTTTGACCGTGGTGGGTAGACAGGGTATTATCCACGTCTAAAAACAAAGCCGTAACACCCCAGGCCGATAAATCGTCTAAGGTAATATCGGTAACCCGATGTTTAAAATATTCGGGTAAAAAGATACGCATAAAAATATCCCCAATATAGTAAAAAACGGCAGGTAAATACCAGCCGCTTTCTTACATTCATTTTTTGATTAGCGGAACTTACGCTTACGTGCGGCTTCCGACTTCTTTTTGCGCTTTACAGACGGTTTTTCGTAGTGTTCTCTTTTGCGAACCTCTTGAATAACACCGTCTTTGGCCGTTTGCCTTTTGAAGCGTTTCAGCGCATTATCAAGGGATTCATTTTCTTTCAAACGAACCTGACTCATTACAATTCCCTCCCTCCGCAGATATGCAGGGGTATTTTAATTAACATTATGATTATACTCAACAAAATCGGTTCTGTCAAGTGGGTATTCACAGAATTTTATAAACAAAATCTGCGTTTTTGTTTTTTATACCGATTTTTAAGGAAAAATGGGTTTTGCAAACCACAAAACCCGTTACTGTTTTGTTTACCGGGCTACCAAATTCAGCAGCTTGCCGGGTACGTAAATTTCTTTTAAGATATTTTTACCGGCCAATTCGGCGGCAACCTTGGCATCCTCTTTGGCCAGGGCCATAACGGCGTCTTTATCTAAGCCTACGGCAATATTTAAGCGGGCCTTGATTTTGCCGTTGATTTGCACGGCGATTTCAACCGTGTCGGCCACGCACTTGGCCTCGTCGTACTTGGGCCAGGCAGCCAGGTTTAAGTAACCCTCAAAGCCGGCGATTTGCCACAGCTCTTCGGTGATATGGGGCGCAAAGGGATTCAGAAGCAGCAACAAGGTTTTATACTCGCCGCGGGTAACGCTGCCCTTCTCGCCGATTTGGTTGAGCAGCGCCATCATTGCGGCAATGGCGGTGTTCATCTTTAAGCCCTCAATATCTTCAGAAACCTTTTTAATGGTTTTGTGCATATCGGCTTCTAACTCTTTAGAATAGCCCTCTTCATCACTCAAAACATCCTGCAGGTTCCAAATACGGTCTAAGAAGCGGCGGCAGCCCTTAATTGAAGAAGTCTTCCAAGGGGCGGCCTTTTCAAAGTCGCCAATAAACATCTCGTAAAGGCGCATGGTATCGGCGCCGTACTCGTTGATGATATCATCGGGGTTAACCACGTTGCCGCGGGATTTGGACATTTTTTCGCCGTTTTCGCCCAAAATCATACCGTGGCTGGTACGCTTTGCGTAGGGCTCGGGCGAGGTGACTGCGCCAATGTCGTACAAGAACTTATGCCAGAAACGGCTGTACAGCAGGTGCAGCGTGGTATGCTCCATACCG
>CAZUJI010000070.1:0-6744 GCA_964620235.1 uncultured Eubacteriales bacterium | reverse complement strand
TTTATTGTTGGAGTCGGTGACAATACCTAATAATTTATTTTCAAAATAACAATAGAATTGGTTGCCGATTGCTTCTAAACGAAGGTTATAGTAAATACCTGTATCAATCGATGTAAAGGATTCATCGGTTTCTTGCATTAAATTTACAATGCTGGCTTGCGGCCAAGAGCTAATTACTCTTGCACCTTCGGGTGTGCGGCGCAAAAACTCAACGCTGATTAAACCGGTTTTGCCCCGTTTTAGGCGCATTTCGTAAGAGGTATTTTCGCTGCCGCCGCGAATGGCAATGGTAGCAAACTGATCTTTAATATCATTACCGCTGAGCATACATATGTCGGCTGATACGATAACGTCTTGCAAAGGATTTTTTTCCGTATAATCTATCTTGGCAATACCGTCGTGGTTTTTCACCCCTGCAACGGTTTTATCAAAATCAAAGGTTAATTCTTTATTTTTAGCATAAATATTAAACAGATTACCGCTGGTTTTAATGCCGTTTACACTGTTTTGGTCAAAATTGTTATAGTACAAATGATCAATATAATTTACGGCAAAGGAGGCTGTTTTGTTACCGTAGCAAATGGTAACCTTTTGGTTCTCTTTTTTAGAGGCAGAATACCCCTCTAACATAGAAGAGGTTAATTTCACGTCTGCGGTAGAGCCGTCAACGTAGGTTACTCTCAGGCTATACTCCGAAGGTGTAAAGCTTCTGCCGGTATGCCCGGTTACAACGTCGCCGTTGGCATTGACCACCTTAAAGCTTTTGGCGGCCCAACGGGTTTTGTTTTCCACCGCCGACACAACGTAGTTATCGTAAGATGTTGTGGCGTTAATAGAGGTTAAACGCAGGTAGGGCTGCGCAGATTTATCCAACTTATCGTAAGATAAAACGCGTTGGTCGTTAATAAAGCAGGTGACAACCGAATCTCTAACCTCGATGCGTACTTTGTAATTTTGGCCAACGGCGCTGGTTGCAAAGGTCTTGCTTGCAACGCTTACAGCATCTGCCAAAACGTATGCAACACCGTTGGATTGAATACGAAAACGATATTGCTTACTGCCCTGTGCAAAATAAATGTCGTTAAAGCCCTTGCGTTCGGTAGCAGTATTTGCAATGGAATGCATAGTGGTTTCTACAGAAATGTCGTAATAACGCAAACCTTTTGCACCAAGCAAGGCATCTGTATCGGTCAATACGGCCGATACGTTACTGTTTGCATCAAACCCGGCAACGTTTTCGGGGTAATTGGCTACCAATTTGCCGCCAACCGCTTTAAATTGCCAGCTTTTATTTATTCCTTCCATAGTTACCGGATTGGTGCGCCAGCCGTCGGCGTTTTCAAAAGTATCTTTGTAAACCAAAAGCTCTTTTTCGGTGGGCGCAGCAACTACGTTTGCTTGAAATTTTGCGGATTTACCGTCATAGCTTACGGTAAAGGTCTTTTTACCGGTTTTACCGTCAAAACCGGTGATTTTTACACCCTCACTGTCGGGCGCGAGGCGTTGCGCGCCCCAAACACCGCTGTAGTGCGCTAAAATATCCAAATCAAACTGACCCGCCTGGGTAAGCTGAGCAGGAACATTCTCTAAAGTAAGAGATTCAATCTTCTTCTCCCCTACGGTGCGAACTTTAACGTTATCAAACTCACCCATAGCGTTCCAGGTGGAAACACCTACGTAGCCGCCGGTAAAGGTTTTGTCGTAAGAGGTGTGAAACAACTCATTGTTGATAAAACAGCTAAAGCCGTTCTCAAGCTCAATAACCTTTAGGTTATATACGGTATCCGTCTCAACAGTGCCGTCATCTGTGCCGGGAATTTTAACCGCCGATTGTTTGATGATGGTTTCATCGTCGCCGTTGCGATACAAAACAGCATAGGCAGTACCGTCGTTAAATACCCCCAGACCAAATTCGTAGCCCTTCGTCATATCGTCGGAGGCGTGGAAAACAATGGTTGCCATACCGTTGGAAAGAAAACCGGAGGAAGCCGTGTTTACCTTAACGTCTGCCGACACAGCGATACCGGAAACCTGACCTAAGCTGTCAATCAGGTTAACCTCCGTTCCGTCTAAGGTATACGTACCGCCTTTAACGGTACCAATGTTTTTTACAGACCAGCCGTTTAAAGCCGAGGTGCTAAAGGAATCCTCAAACAGTACGTCTGTTGCGGCCGAGGTTAAAAGCTCCAAACTTAAGCAGGAAACAATCACCATAACCGACAAAAAGATTGCTACGATTTTGCTTAGATACTTTCGCATATTTCGGTATCTCCTTTACTTACGGATTAAATTTCATTTTACCCATTTATCCGTTTGTATTGCTACAGGTGGCGAAAAACACAGCAACCGCCCCATAATAGCTTTAAATACATTATACAACAAAACATATAAGCATTTAAATAGACAAAGTAACGAATATTTGCACAAAATGACGATAAAACGGTTTACAAATCTTATAAGATGATGTATACTCAATTCATAAGTAAGCGAAAGGGTTGGTTTGGTGCGGAATTATAACTTTACAGTTACAAAAATATACGGCCTTGTAGAGCGCCAAGCGCCGCCCGATTGGTCGCTTAAAGCTGTTCGGCACGGCAATAGCTACAGATTATCTTTGATTTTAAACGGCAATGGCTGGTTTGTTTATAATGGACAAACCGTTAAAATGAAAAAAGATGAAATATTTTTGTTCCCGCATAATATATATCGCGACGGCTACACCGATCCTGAGGACCCATGGTATTTTATTACAGTGCATTTTAATATGGAAACATTTGGAGAAAATAACGATAACGATTTTTCGGAATTAAATGCAAAACCAATTCATTGCCCGAAAAATATTCGGCAAAAAATCATCGAGCTTTCGGCCGTTTGGCAAGAAAAAGGCTTAGCTTACGAAACCAAATGCCGCGCTATTTTGCAAGATGTGATGACTGACTTGGTCATCTACAACGAAAGGTCTCGCCACAATCCCCTACGTTACCAAAAAATCGAAACCGTACAAACACATATTCAAGAAAATATAGAAAAACACTTTAAAATTGAGGATTTGGCCGCTATGGCTGACGTAAGCGTTTCATACTTTAGGCAGCTATTTAAATCCATTACCGGTATGAGTGTTGCACAGTATGTTAATTTTATTAAAATAAACAAAGCTAAGGACTTACTTATATCGGGGGAATACAACGTAACCGAGGTAGCGAACCAAACCGGCTATAGTGATATTTTTTATTTTAGCCGTATTTTTAAACACCACACCGGCCATCCACCCTCTTATTACCTGCATTAAATATTAAAAGCAGCAGAAACACTGTTTCTGCTGCTTTTTAGTATGCATTGGTGTATGCATCGCAAACCGATTGCATATCTCCTATCATTTTTACGTGGCCCTTTTCTAACCACATAGCGTGCTTACACAAGCGACGCACCTGATCGATGCTGTGTGAAACCAAAATAACCGTTGTTCCGTCACGCATCATATCGTTAATGCGTTGCTCACATTTTTCTTGGAATTTAAAGTCACCAACCGCCAATATTTCATCAATAATTAAAATATCCGGCTGCGTAATGGTAGCCACCGCAAAGGCAATTCTGGCCACCATACCGGAGGAATAATTCTTTAATGGAACGTCTAAAAATTCTTCCATCTCCGAAAACTTGACAATATCGTCAAATTTTTCGTTCATAGTTTTTCTGGAAAAACCTAAAACTGACCCATTTAAATAAATATTCTCGCGAGCGGTTAATTCCATATCAAAACCTGCGCCAAGCTCAATCAGCGGCGCAATTAAGCCGTCGGTTTGAACTGCACCCTTAGTAGGCTTTAATATGCCCGAGATTATTTTCAACAGCGTGCTTTTACCCGACCCGTTTAGCCCAACAATGCCAAAAACGTCGCCCTTTGGGATATCGAAGCTTACGTCCTGCAGAGCAATAAAATCCTCAAATAACAATTGTTTTTTAAAGAATTTAATCAAATATTCTTTAACGTTATCAATTTTATATTTGCTCATATTGAAATGCATTTCAACATCGCGTACTTGTACTGCATTCTCCATAATAAACCTCTTAGATGTATAAAATAAACCGATTTTGCTTACGGTGTAATACCACAGAACCAATAATTAACATTACAAGCGCAAAGCCTATGCAAATTAAATTTTCGCGCAGACCCGGCACAACGCCGTACATAGCAATATCTCTGAAATAAGATACGTAGTAATACAGCGGATTACACCGCATTACAGCGCCCACAAAGGGCAGTAAAGAGTCTATTGTTTCGGCCGGAAAAATCACAGGTGTTAAGTAAAATAGCGCTGTGGTAAAAACAGAATACAAATGCACAACGTCTCTGAAAAAGATACTTAATGCACTTAAAAGCAGACCCAGGCCCAGCGAAAATACAAACACATAGATAATTAAAATCGGCGCTAATAAAATCGTTAATGGCGGAACAAACCCAAGTATAAAGAACATAATAATAACGGCAATTAAAGAAAACAGCATATTTACCAGCGCAAACAATGTTTTCTCTAACGGGAAAATATATTTGGGAATGTAAACTTTTTTAATTAACGCGCCGTTGCCCAATATGGATTGCATAGAGGTGCTGGTTGCCTCGGTAAAAAAGTTATAAACGGTTGAACCCAGCAGATAATAGATGGGGTAATTTTCAATGTTCACTCGAAAAACGTTGGAAAAAACCGCGGTAATAATCAGCATCATTAAAAACGGATTAAGCACGCTCCACAAAATACCCAACACCGAGCGACGATATTTAATTTTAATATCTCTTTGCAAAAGGTCTGCCAGTAAATATCTGTACTTTAAAAAATTGGATATAAACTGTTTCAATAAAAAAACCTCAAATCTAATAAAATCGGCATTTACTTTGTCAGGTCTGCAACGGTTTGCTTTAATAAATCGGCTTTACCGGTTTTCTCCCATTCCACGTCTAAATCTTCGCGGCCCAAGTGACCGTAAGCGGCCAAGGGGCTGTAAATGGGCCGACGCAGGCGTAAATCGCGGATAATTGCCGCAGGACGCAGGTCAAATACTTTATCAATAGCCAACGATAATACATCGTCACCTACTATGCCCGTGCCAAAGGTATCTACCATAACCGATACAGGCTTAGCCACGCCAATGGCGTAAGAGATTTGAATCTCGGCGCGCTTGGCCAAACCGGCAGCAACAATGTTTTTTGCTACCCAACGGGCCGCATAGGCCGCCGAGCGATCTACCTTTGTAGGGTCTTTACCCGAGAAGGCGCCGCCACCGTGGCGAGCCACACCGCCGTATGTATCAACAATGATTTTACGACCGGTAAGGCCGGTATCTCCTTGGGGGCCGCCAACCACAAAACGACCGGTGGGATTGATATAAATTTTTGTGTTATCATCTAACATATCGGCCGGTACAATCGCGCAAATCACCTTATCATAAATATCCTTGCGCAGGGTTTCCAGCTCCACGTCGGCAGTATGCTGGCTGGAAACAACAACGGCATCTACTCGAACGGGTGTATCGTTTTCATATTCCACCGTTACCTGAGTTTTACCGTCGGGCAATAGATAGTCTAAGGTACCGTCCTCACGCACGTTGGTTAGCTTTTTAGCCAATTTATGGGCTAAAGAAATGGTTAGCGGCATTAACTCGGGAGTTTCGTCGCAGGCATAGCCAAATACCATACCCTGGTCACCGGCGCCGTGTTGATTCAGCTCATCCTCTTGGCCGGATTTTAACTCTGCCGAACGGTCAACACCCAAAGCAATATCGGCCGATTGCTCGTCAATTGCCGTTACAACACCGCAGGTATTGCCGTCAAAGCTGCTTTTAGCACTATTATACCCAATATCGCAAACGGTTTTGCGAACAATCTTAGGAATATCTACCGTACAGTTAGTGGTGATCTCACCCATTACGGTAACTATACCGGTGGTGCAAAAGGTCTCACAAGCAACACGGGCGTTGGGGTCTTGCGCTAAAATTGCGTCTAAAACCGCATCAGATACGGCGTCACATACTTTATCGGGGTGGCCTTTGGTAACGGATTCGGATGTAAATAAATGCTTTGCCATAATTTTAAATTCCTCCTAAGAAATAAGCCCACACCAAAAAGGTGGGGCTTTTGTAAAACCTCATCTTTCGGAAATTCCGCAGGATTTGGCACCTTGAAACCAGGTTGCCGGGCATCATCGGGCCTGTCCCTCCGCCGCTCTTGATAAGGAAAAAGTATTAAACTGTTAATTTATTATACCACAAACGCGAAAAATGTCAACACTATGCCGTAAATAACTCAATGTTGCCGTGTAAAACGTAAACGAGAATTAAAATGATACCCAAAATAACCGCCAACGCGCAAATGGTAACGATTAAGGATTTTTTATTAAAGGCACCTTTGGATTGAACGGGCAAAGCTAATAGACCGGTTTTTTTAAGGCCTAAGGTCAAGGGTTTATAAATCAATAACGAAACTGCGGCATTAATAAAAGTTTTGCATAGGTTAAAGGGCAACAGCAAGGTTGGAATCATTGCCGCCACATCTCCCCTGCCTACGCCCATATAGTAAGGTGTAATAAACAAATTTGCCAACATCATAACTACAGTAACCAATACGGCTGCAAAAACCACCGATAAAATTGCCCCGGCAAAAGAGCGCTTATATTTATAAATTGTTCCGCAAACCAAAGTAAAGGTTGCGCTGGCCAAGAAATTCATTATCAAACCGTATACACCGGTGTC
>CAZUJI010000069.1:0-6776 GCA_964620235.1 uncultured Eubacteriales bacterium | reverse complement strand
CGGGCGGATTGTTTTACACCCGTATTGAAGACACCGACAAAAAGCGTGAGGTAGAAGGCGGCATTGCCGACATTATCGGCGGTATTAAACGCTTTGGTATAAAAATCGACGAAGGCTACGTAGAGGCCGAGGCCGAGCAGGGCGATTACGGCCCCTATAAGCAGTCTAAGCGGGCTCATATTTATCAATGCTACGCCAAAAGCTTAATAGAGCAAGGCCTGGCCTACCCCTGCTTTTGCACCGAGGAGGATTTAGCCGCCGCCCGTGTAGAGCAAGAGGCGCAAAAGGTGCGCACCGGCTATCACGGCCAATGGGCCAAGCACCGTGATATTACCTATGCGGAGGCCAAGGCGCTGGTAGAGGCCGGCAAGCCCTTTGTGGTGCGCTTACGCTCCCCCGGCAGTGAAGAAAATCGGGTAACCTTTGAAGACGGCATTAAGGGCAAAATTGAAATGCCTGAAAACGACGAGGATTTTGTACTGTTAAAATCCGACGGCATACCCACCTACCACTTTGCCCACGCGGTAGACGACCACCTAATGCGCACCACCCACGTCATTCGTGGCGACGAATGGATCTCATCAGTGCCCAAGCATTTGCAGCTGTTCCGCCTGTTGGGCTTTAAAGCGCCCAAGTTTGTGCACGTCTCCCCCATTATGAAGTTAGACAATGGGGCAAAACGCAAAATCTCCAAGCGCAAAGACCCTGAGGCCGCCGTGCATTACTTTGCCGAAGAGGGCTACCGCACCGAAAGCGTAATTGAGTACTTAATGACCATTGCCGCCAGCGATTTTGAAGATTGGCGCCGCGCCAACCCGCTGGAGGATTACAAAAGGTTTAAGTTTAACATTAAAAAGATGAGCGCATCGGGCGCCTTGTTTGACACCAACAAGCTAAACGACGTTTCGAAAACCGTGGTGGCCCGTATGAGCTCGGCCGAGGTGGTAGAAGAATTAACGGCCTGGGCAAAGGAGTTTTCGCCCGCCTTTGCCGAGATTTTAAAGAAAGACCCGGCCTACACAAAGGCGGTATTTGCCATTGACCGTGACGTTCCCAAGCCCCGTAAGGATATTATCAAATGGAGCGATGCAGAAAACTACTGCGCCTACTTCTTTGACGAGCTGTACACCCCCTGCTACGACCTGCCCGAGCGTATATCTCCCCAATCGGCGGTAGAAATTTTAACGGCCTACAAGGCGGTATACAACCCCGAGCAAGACAATTCAGCTTGGTTTGAAACGGTAAAAAGCGTATGCCCCGCCGCCGGCTTTGCCAGCGACACCAAGGTGTACAAGCAAGACCCCACCGCCTACAAGGGCAACCCGGGCGATGCTTCTACCATTATTCGCGTTGCCGTTACCGGCCGCCAAAACACGCCCGACCTTTGCAGCATTATGAAGCTACTGGGCAAAGACCGCGCCTTGGCCCGCATTGACGCCGCCATTGCACATTACGAAAAAATCGGAGGTTAAAACAATGGAGGAAATGAAAACCCCCAGTAATTTTATACACGAATTTATTGACGAGGATTTAAAAGAGGGTGTGTACTCCCACGTGCAGACCCGTTTTCCGCCCGAGCCCAACGGTTATTTGCACATTGGCCACGCCAAGGCCATTTGCATTGACTTTGGCACCGCCGAAAAATACGGTGGCACCTGCAATTTGCGTTTAGACGACACCAACCCCACCAAAGAGGACGTGGAGTACGTAGACGCCATTAAAGAGGACATCCAATGGTTAGGCTTCCAGTGGGATAACGTGTATTTCGCCTCGGATTATTTTGATTTTATCTACGAGTGCGCCGTTAAGCTGATTGAAAAGGATTTGGCCTACGTAGATGAATTAACCGCCGACCAAATTCGCGAGTACCGCGGCACCTTAACCGAGCCGGGCAAAGAGAGCCCCTACCGCAACCGCCCCAAGGCCGAGTCTTTGGATTTGTTCCGCCGTATGACCGAGGGCGAGTTCCCGAACGGCTCGCTGGTTCTGCGGGCCAAGATTGATATGGCCTCGCCCAACCTGAATATGCGCGACCCCGTCATTTACCGCGTAATGAAGGCGCACCACCACCGCACCGGCGACAAGTGGTGTGTATACCCTATGTACGACTTTGCGCACCCGCTTAGCGACACCAAGGAGGGGGTTACCCACTCGCTTTGCTCTTTGGAATTTGAAAACCACAGACCCCTTTACAACTGGTTTTTAGAGAAGCTGGAGCTGCCCAACCCCTCGCGCCAGATTGAGTTTGCCCGTATGAACGTAAACTACACCCTAACCAGCAAGCGCAAGTGCTTAAAGCTGGTACAAGACGGCTTGGTTTCGGGCTGGGACGACCCCCGTATGGCCACCCTATGCGGTATGCGCCGCCGTGGCTACCCTGCCGCCGCCATTCGCGAATTTTGCGAGAAGATTGGCGTTTCCAAGGCTTACAGCGTAATTGACTACGCCTTGTTGGAGTCTTGCGTGCGGGACGATTTAAACCAAAACGCCGAGCGTGCTATGGCGGTTTTACGCCCCTTAAAGGTAGTCATTGACAACTACCCCGAGGGCCAAACCGAGGAAATTGAGGTGGAAATTAACCCCAACAAGCCCGAGCTTGGCAAAAAGACGGTACCCTTCTCTCGCGAGATTTACATTGAGCAGGACGACTTTATGCTTAATCCTCCCGGCAAATACTTCCGGCTTTGCCCCGAAAAAGAGGTTCGGTTAAAATCGGCCTACTATATCCGTTATGCCGGCCACGAAACCGATGCCGAGGGGAACGTTACCGTTGTGCACTGCACCTACGACCATGCTACCCGCGGCGGCGACTCCCCCGACGGGCGCAAGGTCAAGGGTACCCTGCATTGGGTAAGCGCACCCCACGCGGTGGATGCCACCGTACGTTTGTACGACCGTCTGTTTAACGTGCCCAACCCCTCTGACGAAGAGGGCGTAGCCGTATTCTCTGACAATTTGAACCCCGAGTCGTTAGTAGAGCTGCAGGGCGCCAAGTGCGAGCCCTTTATCAAAGAGGCCAAGCTTGGCGAAACCTACCAGTTTATGCGCCAGGGCTACTTCTGCTTAGATAAGGACTCTACCCCCGAGAATATCATCATCAACCGCACCGTTGCTTTAAAAGACTCTTTTAAACCGAAGGGCTAAGCCAATGACAGTTACAGATATTTACAAGTTTATAGACGGTATTGCCCCTTTTGCCACCGCCGAGGATTTTGACAACGTCGGCATTTTGGTGGGTGACGGCGCAATGCCCGTAACCCACGCCGTGGTGGCCTTAGATTGCACCCCCGAGGCTTTAGCCTTTGCGACCGCTCAAGGGGCGCAGTTGGTGGTGACCCACCATCCCGTGATTTTTGACCCGCTGAAAAGCATTGACACCCAGAGCGTGGTATACAAGGCCATTGCAAGCGGTGTGGCGGTGCTTTCGGCCCACACCAATTTGGATTTTGCCCCCGGCGGCGTGTGCGACACGTTGGCCGCTGCCTTAGGCTTAACGGGTTTGCAGGCCCTACCCTGCGGTTTGCGGGTGGGCAATATTGACCCCTTACCGCCCCGCGAGTTTGCGGCCTTGGCCAAAAACCAGTTGGGATGCGACGCGGTGCGTTTTACTGCGGGCAAAACCACGGTACGACGGGTAGCCGTTTGCTCCGGCTCGGGTGGCAGTATGCTGCCCCAAGTGTTAGAGTTAGACGTAGACGCCTACCTTTGCGGCGATATTAAGCTCTCGGTATTTTTAGAGGGCACAGCCAGGGGTCTTACCCTGGTAGATGCCGGCCACTTTGAAACCGAGCGACTGATTGTGCCCGTGTTGCGCCAAAAGTTAGAACGCGCCTTCCCCCAACTCTGCTTTAGTGAATTTAACAGCAACCCTATAAAGCATTTATAAAAAATCCACTTATAAAGTATATCTTCTTATAAAAATTTTTAACCCCCGACAGATCTTAAAATCTATCGGGGGTTCTTTTATATACAACAAACTCTAAATTATCGAACAAATATCATACGAATCTAAAGGCTCCCTCCGGGAGGGAGCTCCCGACGGAGTCGGGTGAGGGAGAGTGCGTTACAATAAATACCACCTAACCTTTAAGATACGCGGGCTCCTTCCACCGCTATCGCGGTCCCCCTCCCTCTCGGAGGGAGGCTTTTACAGTAGCATCAATATATTCGCACAAACCCTCAAAATTTGTGTTAACCTGATGGTTTGTAAATCTAATTACTTTCAAATCGTACCCTTTTAATATTTCAGTTCTAAACTCATCCTGTTGGATGCTTTTAGGGGTATAATGCTGTGCACCGTCAATTTAAATAACTAACCTTGCCTTGTGGCAATAAAAATCCGCTATAAAATCTCCGATTGCTTTTTGACGTTGAAATCGAACATCGTATTTCGACAAAAAATCATACCACAATTGCTTCTCTTGCTGTGTTGCATTTTTACGAAGATTTTTGGCAAGCGTAATGTTTTTTTCGTTATAGTCCAGCGACACACTTATTCCTCCAAAAATATTTTGTGCTCGTTATACCACAAATTTCGGCAGAGGAAGCAATCCCTCTGCCGAAATTTGTATATATCCTTATAAGCAGTTATCTAATTAATTTTTATAACAACGCCTGCATCACTTGGGGGAAGGTGGTGTAATCGTCGATTTTTATAAAGTTAAAGTCCGACAGATACACCGACTCGTCGTTGCCGCCGGGGCCGTAATCGTCGCCCACGTAGACTACAGCATCGTGAGGTATGCCGTTGGCCTTGCAATACTCAGCCAGGGCGTAGGCCTTGTTGTAGGGCGCGGGAGCCATATCAAAGGAGGAGGAGCCGCCCACAAACACGATGTAGTCATCAAACACCTGACAAACCTCTTCGTATATGGCGCGGCGCTTTTTGCGGTCGGGGTCAAAGGCTAATTTATCCTCAATTTTGGCCTTGGTGCCCAAAATGGGGAAGGTGATGCAGCCCGAGGCGTGGTACTCTACGTTGTCGCCCGCAAAATCGGTAAAGCCGTATTTTTGCCGCAGCATAGTTACCCTTTTTTCTACGCTTTCGCGGTCGCAGGGCATTTGCTTATCTTCTACAATATCTAAAAGCCCGGTTTGAGGGTTGTATTTGGCAAACTGCATACCGTAATTGCCCAAAATATCTATGGGATAGCGATTAATCTGCTCAAAAATGCGGTTGCACATACCCGCGCCCGCCATAAGCAGCTTGTATTTTTTACCCAAGGCGTCTAACACGGCCTTGTTTTCGTCACTCAATTTGGTTTTGTGCTGGGTTAAGGTGCCGTCTAAATCAAACACCACCAGCCGAATTTTATTTTTATCCATCTTTACACCTCTTTAAAATAACGGTCGTACAGCCACAGCACGCTGTAGCGGTCTTTTAAATCCTTGGCGTAACGCACCGCATCCTGCAGCTTGGCCTTGCCGTACATTTGCTCTAACTCGGCGTACCGCAGACCTACCTGCTCTACCATAGCCTGCATTTCGGCGGCAGTGGGAGCTTTAGCCAAAACGGACTTAATTTGCGGCCATTTTTCGTAAACGGCGGCGCTGTCGTCGGCCAGGTACCAACCCAATTTGTCTTGCAAATCTATAACCCCTTGGGCCGAGGTGCCGTACACGCGGCGAATGTTCTGCTCCCACGCCTCACGGTTAAACTCGGCTTTTTGGGGGGCCGATTTTAAAATGCGCTCCCGCAGCTCGGCGGTGACCACAGCCGAATAGGCCACGTCTATACCGTGGGCAAAGTATTCCTTTTGCTCTAAAATGCCGGTAATTTCAAAAAAGTGCGACAGATGATGCTCGCTACCCGAGGCCGGGCGGGAGTTGCCCACGTAGCTCATAGCCACGCCAACGGTAACCAACGCCTCCATTAAGCGGCCCACCGCCTCTTCGTCGCGGGCGGCAATGCCGTCGGCCAACTCTTTTACCTGCAGGGCGGTGTTATAGGTTAAATCAAACACCCGCCTACAAAAATACTCGCCGTTAATCAAGGTGCTTAGCTCCCAATCGTTCAGACAAGAAAACTTACCCACAATGTCGCCGTAGCCGGCCTGAATCATAGCAAAGGGGGCGTTTTTTAACACCTCTGTATCGGCCAGAATGGCTTTGGGCGGACGAGCGTTTAGGGTGATTTTCATCCCCCCTAAAATCAAAGCCGAGCCCACCGAGGCGTAACTGTCCATAGAGGGGGCGGTGGCCACAATATAGTAGGGCAGGTCTTTTTCAAAGCTGATTTGCTTGCAAAGGTCGTTAATAACCCCCGAGCCCACGCCAATCATTAAATCCACTTGGGGCGTAAACTTAGATTTGATATACGCAAGGGTCTCTTCGTTGGGAATCACCGGGCCGTCGCTTTGTAAAATCAGGTTTACGGCCACCTTGTCGCCCAAAGTCGCGGCGGCAGCCTGCCCGCAGGCGGCCCAGGTGTTTTGGTCAGACAGCAAAAAGATATTTTGATACCCCTTGCAAATCTCCGGCAGGCGCTGCAGGGCGCCCTTTTCAATGTAAATATAGTCTATGGGGCAAAGGTGGTCTTTGCCGCATTGGCAGCCGCGAATACCGGCAGTTAAGGCTTGCACAGACATAACGTACAGCTCCTTTTGTGTTTGTTACGCTTATAATATAACAATTTGTTTTTTTATGCAATAGACGAGCCTAAAAGATGATAAACGATCAAAAAAACTGTTCGTTTTATAATAATAAATATCCACCCGCATTGGCGGGTGGTTTTTCATTTTAGGTCTACGCCCTAACCAATACTGGCGGCGCTGGGG
>CAZUJI010000068.1:1906-6892 GCA_964620235.1 uncultured Eubacteriales bacterium | reverse complement strand
AGGTTCCGTCTTCATCGACGCCTTTACTTTGATCGAAGTCCAACAACCTCTATGCACTCACGTAGCATACACGGGGTTCCCTACACACGTACCGCTTCAGGTTCCCGGCTCGGAAGGGAGAGGACAAGGATAATAAACACGCTGATTTACACCAACCATCAGCTCTCTGCGCCGTTTCTCTCCATGACCATTCTTCGTCATAGCCTTTAACAATATTAAATTTTATTGTATTCTACTCCTACAACATTCAAATGTCAAGCATTCGAAACATAAATGTTTTAGAATATAGCCATCGGATTTTTCGATAGCAAATAAACACATTCTTTCAACAGGAATGTTGTTAGAGCTTTTAGCCACAACAATTACCCCGTTAGATTTGCAAGCATTTTTGCGCCTCTAACGGTGCTTTTTTATGGAATGGCTTCTTTATTCAATTCTTTAGAGCGCATCTTTAAAAAGGGCCTCCCCTTTGCATATCTCGCAAACTATTGCAAAAACTAACCCAAAACAAATGGGGGAGTAAGTATGGCACAGCGTTTGGGTAGACAAACCCTGCAGTTAGAGCAGGTGTATATCGCCTCTTTTGCGGCGGCGGTGGGCAAAAAAGAAAAACAGGGCCCCTTAGGCGGGTATTTTGACGTAACCTTTGACGACGAGCTGTTTGGGCAGGACTCTTTTGAAAAGGCTGAGAGCTTTTTGCAACGCTCGGCGGTAGAGACAGCTTTAAAAAAGGCGAATATTGCCCCGCAGCAGGTGCAGTATCTGTTTGCAGGCGACCTTTTAAACCAATGCATTGGCAGCACCTTTGGGCTTCGGGAGTTCGGTATCCCCTTTTTGGGAATGTACGGCGCCTGTTCTACAATGGCGTTAACCTTAGGCACCGCCGGTGTGTTTGTCGACGGTGGCGGCGCCAGGCAGGTGGTGGCGGCCACCTCGTCCCACTTTTGCAGCGCCGAGCGGCAGTTTCGGTTCCCGTTGGAGTATGGCGGCCAACGCCCCCAAAGCGCCCAATGGACGGTCACCGGCAGCGGCGCGGCGGGGGTGTGCGATGCCCCCACCCCCATTCGCCTTGCGGCCGTTACCTTTGGTAAAATGCAGGATTTAAACGTTACCGACGCCAACAATATGGGTGCGGCTATGGCCCCTGCGGCGGCCGATACCATTGCCGCCTTTTTGCAGGATACCCGCACCTCGCCCGAGGATTACGACCTGATTTTAACCGGCGATTTGGGCAGCGTGGGCTCGGCTCTGCTGGTGCACCTGCTTCAAATCGAGGGGGTTTCTATTGCAGGGCAGCACAAGGACTGCGGCGTGTTGATTTTTGATAAAACCCAAGACGTACACGCGGGCGGCTCGGGGTGCGGCTGCTCGGCCTCAGTGCTTTGTGGCTATATTATGCCCAAAATGGCAAAAAAAGAGCTGAAAAACCTGCTGTTTTGCGCCACCGGCGCGCTGATGTCCCCCACCAGCAGTATGCAGGGGGAGTCTATCCCCGGCGTAGCCCATCTGGTGCACCTGACGGTAGAATAAGCCGCTACAACAATATATATACCAACGCCAGCAAAAGCAGCTCGTCGGCGCCGTCGCCGGCCAAAAGTAGTAGCAGCATAACCACCAGCAGGGTGTCGCCCTGTAGCTTAAGCTGATTAAAATTCAACAGCCGCAGCAGATTTAACCCCTGACTCTTTTGGGGCGGTTGCTTCGGCGGTGGAGCGGGCGGTGCTTTGGGGGGCTGCGGGTGCAGTCGGGGCGCTTGGGGCTGGCTTTGATAGGGTGTTTTTACAAAATTGGGCATCGGAGGTATGCCCTCGGGGGCGGGGATGGCTCGCTGCTGCATCTCGCGGGCGCGGCGGGCTGCCTCCTTTTGCATTTGCTCCATTTTTGACCGATCCGGCCCGTTCATAGCCTCACCTCGTTACAAATTCAGCAGCCCTTGCGCTTTGAGCAGGGGCAAAAGCTGCGCCAGCTTTAATAACTTTACGGCGGCGTCTACCCGTTCCTGCCGCTGGGCGCTTAAATGGGGGCGCAAGGCCATCAGCAAAGCCGCGCGATTATCGTCGCCGCCGGCGCGAAATGCAGAAAGCGCCGACAGCAGCGCCCCCATATCTATATCTCCCAATAAGCCGTCGGCCCCCACCTGTGTGGGGGCGTTTTGGTCTAAGGGCAGACTGCCGCCCAATAGGCTTTGCGCCGCCTGCGATAACTTTTCAGCAGCATCGGGCTGCGATAACAGCTGGGTTAATTTTGCGCTTAAATCATCCATTTTACTCAACCTTTGTTGGGGTACATAAAATTTTTAAGCACCGCCTGCGCCTGGGGCGAGGCCAGCAATTTTTGCAGGGCGGCTTGGTCCTGCAGCACGCTTTGTAGGGTGGCCCGCTGTTGGGGCGTTAGTTTATGCAGGAGCGCGTCGGCCTGCCCGTTTTGCAGCTGTTTAGGGTCTACGCCCAGGCCGTTTGCCGCTGCGCGCATTGCTTTTTGCATATCAAAATTGTTATCCATTGCAATCACCACCGTTTTGTCGTATACTATTATATGAATTTGATTTTTATTCTATGAAAGGAAGCGCCTATGCGATTACTCGTTTTTTCCGATGCCCACGGCACCACCCACGGCCCGCGGGAGGCCTTGTTGGCACAGCCCTTGGCCAAGCACGTATTTTTTTTGGGTGACGGTATACGGGCTTTAGAGCCGTTGACACAAGAATTTGCCGACCGCACCTTTTATTTTGTGCGGGGCAATTGCGACGCCTTTGCCGACTACCCCGACGCTAATCTGGCCAAGGTGGGCGGCATTACGGTGTTTTATACCCACGGCCATCTGTACGGTGCCGACGAAGAAAAAATGGCTCTGGCCGCTCGCTTGCGCGGCGCGGATTTGTTGCTGTACGGCCACACCCACGTGGCCCGAACGGGGTACGTAGAGGGGTTGCATATCGTCAACCCGGGGTCTATCGCCCGTTCGCGCCAAGGGGCCAACAGCTATGCGGTAATTGACGTAGAGCCCACGGGGCTGATGCCGGTGATTGTACGGATATGAATATGCAACTGATGTATTTGCCCGTGGTGGATTCCACAAATTTATATTTAAAAGAGCATAACCTGCCCTTTGGTACCGCAGTTTACACCCAAAACCAAACCGCAGGCCGCGGCCGTATGGGCCGCAGCTGGCAAAGCGGGGGCGGGGTGGCGCTGTCGGTTCTGGTGCCGTCGCCCTGCCCGCAGCTACCCTTGGTGGCCAGCGTGGCGGCGGCCCGCGCCTTAGAGCGCCTGCTGGGGCAGCCAATGCAAATCAAGTGGCCCAATGACATTGTATGCAACGGCGCCAAATTGTGTGGCATTTTGTGCGAGGGCACTGCCCAAAAAAGCGTTGCCGGCTTTGGGGTGAACCTAACCCAAACCAAGGCGGAGTTTTTACAGGCGGGGTTGCCCTACGCTACCTCAGCGGCGATGCTGGGCGGCTCTATACCAAGCGCCGAGCAGGTGGCCCGCGCCGTTGCCGAGGAAGTATTACGTTTACTACCCCAAGGCTTTGCGCCCTTGCGGGGTGAGTACCAAAGCATGAGCGCCACCTTGGGTCGGCAGGTGCGGGTTTTACGGCAGGGGCAAAGCCAAATCGGTACCGCAGTAGAGGTCACCGACAGTGGCAGCCTGCTGGTGGATTTTAACGGCAATATACAAGAGGTATTCTCCGGCGAGGTTTCGGTGCGGGGAATTTACGGGGAGGCGCTTTTATGACCGCTTGGTTGGTGGTTAACGCATTTTTACAAACACCCAAGTTTCAAGAACTTTACACCTTGCTGCAGAGGGCGGCAAAGGGGCAGGGGGTAGACCTGCAAATCAGAACCAACGCCCAGCTGTGCTACACGGTGCAGGGGGCGCCCGAGGATTTTGCTCGCCCTGATTTCGTTCTGTTTTGGGACAAGGACGTGCTTTTAGCCCAACGGTTAGAGGATTTAGGCCTGTCGGTATACAATTCGGCCAAGGCCATTGCGGTGTGTGACGATAAAACCCTTACCGCCTACGCTTGTCGGCATTTGCCCGCGCCAAAGACTATTCCCGTACCCTTTACCTATGAGAACGTGGGGTATACCACCTATACGTTTTTAGAGTCGGCGGGGCAACAGCTGGGCTGGCCGATGATTATAAAAGAGGCCAAGGGCTCCTTTGGCTTTGGGGTGCATTTGGCTCAGAATGCGGCGCAAGCCCAAGCCGTTTTGCAAGGTCTGCAGGGCAAGCCTGCCCTACTGCAGCAGTTCGTGGCCGAAAGCCGCGGCCGGGATATCCGCATTAACGTGGTGGGCGGGCAGGTGCACTCGGCTATGCTGCGGGAGAATCCCCAGGATTTTCGCTCGAACATAACGGGGGGCGGCCAAGGCCGGGCCTATATCCCCACCAAGGCTGAGGCCGATTTAGCCGTGGCTGCCTGCCGTGCGGTGGGGCTTACCTTTGGCGGGGTAGACGTTTTACAAAGCCAAAACGGGCCGCTGCTGTGTGAGGTCAACTCCAACCCCCACTTTAAAAGCACCCTCGAGGCTACCGGCAAAAATATGGCCGAGGCCATATTGTCTTACATTATATAACGCAAACAAAAACGCGCCCTGCAGAGTGTTCTGCAGGGCTTTTTTGTACCCGCCGAATTGGGCGGGCCATATAAACAAGGGGCGCCGTACGGCCGCAAAATACACACGATATACCGCGGTTGCCTACCCCTATGATTATTGTATGGGCTTTTTGTTGGCGGGGTGATACTTTTTTGCCCAAGGCGCCAAGGCTCCGCCCCTACGCAAAGGCACCAAAATCTCACCCAAATTTTGCCGTAAACTCCGGTATTTCGCATTGTTTTGACGGGCTTCTCGGCGGCAAAATCAAAATTTGAGCCTTAATTTTGTGCTATTTGCATAAAATTAAATAAATTTGTGTAAATCCCTTGACAAATCTATCCAAAATAATATATTATAATCATACGATTATCCGTGTTGCGTGA
>CAZUJI010000068.1:0-1896 GCA_964620235.1 uncultured Eubacteriales bacterium | reverse complement strand
ACGCGGCAAAAGTTAACCATTTGTTAATAAATTGCTAATGGAGGTTTAGTATGAAAAAGTTTTTAAAGTCCGCTTTAATTCTTCTTCTGGTTGCTGCTATGGCATTCAGCGTAGTTGGCTGTAAAAAAGCAGAAGAAAAGCAACAGAATTTAGGTGCTGACATCAAATTTCCTTTAGAGGAAACTTTGACCTTCACCGCAATGCTGACCGGTACCGAAACTCCTGAGTTCAAGAGCCAGGTTGCCAACAACACTACATACAAAAAATTGTTAGAACAGACCAACGTTGCCTTAGACTACCTGTTCTTAGGCCAAAAGGCCGACGGTAAAATGGCCCTGCTGGCTCAATCTAAAGACTATGGCGATTTCTTCTTTGGCACTACCCACTTCACCTCTGAAGAGGCTTCCAGGTATGCCGCTGCCGGCATCTTTGTAGATATCGGCGGTTACATCAACGAAGACGTTATGCCCAACTTTATGGAAGATATTGCTGAGAACCCCTCTATCATTTCTATGATTTCCGAGCCCGGCGGCAAAATTTACAACCTGCCCAAGGTTACCGGTCTGAAGGGTCACTACTTAGAGTCTCCCATCCACATCAACAAGGCTTGGTTAGATAAATTAAACCTGGCTGTTCCCACCACCCTTGACGAGCTGTACAACGTATTAAAGGCCTTCAAAGAGCAAGACCCCAACGGCAACGGCAAGGCTGATGAGATTCCTTACATCGGTGCCACAGTTAGCTCCAACATGCATACCGAAGCTTTAATGGGTATGTGGGGCTTAGCCACCAAAGACGGTAGCAACGATTCCTACGTTCAAGTTGTTGACGGTAAGGTTCAATTCGTTCCCGTACAACCCGCCTACAAAGAGGCTATCAACTACTTAGGTAAACTGTACAAAGACGGTTTAATGTGGCAAGAGTGGTTCACCGCCAACTCTGCTACCTTAAACGGTAAGCTTACCTCTCCCGAGTGCGTTGTCGGTATGTTCACCGCTCTGAATGCTCCCGCCACTGCTTACTCTGCCGATTACGTTGTTATGGATCCTCCGAAGGTAGACGGTTACACCGCAAAATGGTACGTACACCCTGCTTTCAACGGCTCCAAGAACGCTTTCTTCGTAACCGATAAGTGCCAAAACATTGGTGCTTTGATGAAGTACTTCGACTACTTCTATGATATTGACAACGCCATTGGCGCTGAGTTCAACACTCCCGGCGAAGGCCGCATTGAGTTAGAAGACGGCAAATACAAGATACTCTCCGGCGTAGACACCAACGCCCTCAAAGAGACCAGCCCGACTCTGCAAGAGTTGTGGGGTTCCGGTATGCCTCGTTCTCTGACCCAACGCGACTATGAGACCAAGATCATCCTCGGCGAAACCGAGCTCAAGAAGAACGCTAACTGGGCTCAATACGAGAAGTTTGCCAACACCGAGCTGTGGCCTCGTCCTTACTATTCTGCTGATGCCGCTGCCGATGCCGGTGCATACGTAACCGATATCCTCAGCCTGGCTCAACAGAACCGTGCAAAGTGGATCACCGCCGGCGGCGTTACCGACGCAGAGTGGGATGCCCACGTTAAGGCTATCGAAGGTATGGGTCTGAAGGCCTTTACCGACATTCTGCAAGAAGCATACTCAGGTTTCTTAGAGGCTGAGCAAAAAGCTGCTAAGAAATAATTCTGATTCCGTTTTAATGCTTATTTTGCCGCGTCGTACGGAGTACAGATTCTGTGCTGAAGTTTTTGCCCAATGCGGCATAAGATAAGCACACAAAACAGATTTTCATGTTACCTACCGTAACAATAGGGGGCGGGTGCCGAAAGGCACCCGCTTTTCTTGTATAACGAAAACGCAGCGAACCGTCGCGTGGTTCAAAAGAGCTTTAGCGATG